>NZ_SMKJ01000078.1:0-24190 GCF_004348615.1 Micromonospora sp. KC207 | reverse complement strand
TCGGCGGCGGGGTGCTCGGCGGGGCGCTCGGCGAGGTCCACTGCTGGTTGGTGCCGCCGTGGCACGTCCAGAGGTGGACCCTGGTGCCGTTCGCGGTGCCGTTGCCGCTGGCGTCGAGGCACAGCCCGGAGTGCACCCCGGTGATGGTGCCGTTGGCGTTGACGTTCCACTGCTGGTTGGTCTGGCCGTTGCAGTCCCAGATGATCGCCAGGGTGCCGTTGGCGGTGCCCCGGCCGGAGGCGTCCAGGCACTTGTTGCCGTACACCGTGAGCTGCTTGGACGCCGTCCAGGTCCAGGTCTGGTTGGCGCCGCCCTGGCAGTCCCACAGTTGGATCTGGATGCCGTTGGTGGTGCTGGAGTTGGGGACGTCGAGGCATCGGCCGGACTGGGCCCCCACGATCGGGGCGCTCTGCCCCGGCTCGATGGCGGCCACCGCCAACGGCGCCACGGCGGCCTCGGCGGCCGGGGACGGGGCACCGGACGCGGCGACACCGACGACGAGGACGCCGACCAGCGCGCCGGCCACGCCGGTCAGGCGACGGAGGCGACGGCGCCTCGGGATGAGATCGCGGGCTGGTGTCGGCCCGCTGCGGGACGGGGTGTGCACGGAGTGGCTCCCTAGGGTCGGAGAAGGAGCGGGGACAGGTGGACGCGCCACGAACGGCGCCGGATCGTCGGGGTGATGGTGATGGTGGTGATCGGGCGCCTGTCGTCCGTCGGGCGGCCGGTGCCTGATCACCCCGCGGCGCCTACCGGCCCCAGATCCGCCACGTCTGGTTCAACGGGCTGCCCTGGCCGACGGGGTTGCAGGTCCACTGGTGGACCGACGCCCGCGCCGCCGTGGAGACCCCGTTGACGTCGACACACTTGCCGCTGTGCCGGGCGACGAGCTGGTAGTCGTGCGAGTCGTTGCCCCCGTAGGTGACCTTGCGGAGGGTGAACTGCTGGTTGAGACCGTTGTGGCAGGTCCACTGGTGCACCGCGGCGCCGTCGGCGGTGGAGACGCCGCTGACGTCGAGGCACTTGCCGCTGTGCTGGTTGACCAGCGTGTACGTGTTGGCCACGCCGTCGACCGGGCGGAAGTTCCAGAGCTGCTGGTCGCCGCCGTCGCAGTAGTACTGCTGCTGGGCGTTGCCGTCGGCGGTGCCCTGGTTGGTGTTGTCCAGGCACTGCTGGGAGTGCTGGGCCACCGCCACCGACTGGAATCCGCCGTCCGGGGGCGGCAGCAGGGTGACGGTGTACGTGTCGGTCTGGTTGCCGTACGGCAGGGTCACCGTGGCGTTGTTGTTGGACACGTTGACCACGCTGTTGGAGACCGTGATCGGCCCCTGCACCGCGCCGCCGCCGTTGTACGGGATGCGCTGGGTGAGGACCCGCACCTGGTTGTTCTGCACGATGCCGCTGGTCGAGTCCAGACGCCGCAGGTTGACGGTCAGGTTCCCGGTGGTACGGCCGCCGCCGATCAGGACCTTCGCCGCGCCGGTGGAACTGGTGGCGTACGCGTCGTAGGACGGGCTGGCGGTCACCGAGACGATCTGCCCGGTCTGCGAGGCGTAGTAGCGGTAGGCCCACCACTCGCCCTTGGGCTGGTGCTGGCCGGCCGAGTTGCGGACCAACAGGTTGCCGAGGTCGTTGTGCAGGTTGCCGCCGCCGGCCCAGTTCGCCCGCAGGCCGTCCGCGCGGGCCCGCTCCAGGCGCGCGATGTACCAGGCGCCGTCGGCGGGGTTCTGCTCCTCGGGCGCGCCGTACTCGTTGATCTGGTACGGCCGGGGGTGCGGGATGCCGCGCGGGTCGAGGGTGGCGTTGGCGGCGGCCACGTTGGCGACCGGATCGCCCGGCAGCGAGTGCCAGCTGATGATGTCCGGCACCGTGTTGGTCGAGCGGACGAAGTCCAGGTACTGATTCCAGAAGGCGTGCGTGGTGGACGGCACGCAGGCGCAGCTCGGCCCGACGATGAGCTGGTTGGGGAACTCCGCCCGCAGGCGCTGGTAGGTGCGCCGCCACAGTTCAAGGTACTGGGAGATCGGGCGGTTCCAGAAGATGGTGATGTTGGGTTCGTTCCAGATGTCCCATTGCACGGACAGCCCGGACGCCCGGACGTCGCTGATGACCCGGGTGAGGAAGTTGTCGTAGTCGGTCCAGTTGCCGTTGTCGCCGGGGAAGCGCGAGATGCCGGCGCCGTCCGCGCCCCACAGGTCGTGCGGCAGGATGATGAACTGACCGCCGAGGGCGACGGTCCGGCGGGCCTGCGCGAGGGTGGAGTTCCAGCGACGGTCGTAGTTGCCGCCGACCCAGCCGCTGCCGGGCAGTTGCGCGCCGCCGGCGCGCATGTACTGGAACTTGACGTCGCGGTAGAAGTGGTCGGCCGGGGCACTGGCGTTCTCGGTCATGCCGTAGATCCAGCCCGACGCGCGGTAGGTCGGCGTGCCGATGGTGGTGGAGAAGTCGACGCTGATCGACTCGTCGGCAGCCCGGGCCGGCGGCGCGGTGACGGTGACGGCGGCGGTGGCGGCGAGCAGGCCGACGGCGAGTCGGGCGACGAACGCACGGGTTTGTCCTGGCCTGCCGCGGGACGGGGTTTTCACGGGCGGCTCCTTGTGGGGCGTGGGGGACGCTCTCCGGAGGGCTGCGCTTGCGAATCGATTCGCACGGATCGTAGGACCGAAGGTCGAAGAATGTCAATGAGATGACAGTGCGGTGACCCTGGCGTTTCCTTCCCCGTACGCCCTCACGCTGCGCCCACCCCTTGACCGCCGACCGAGCGCGGACCTATCTTCGTCCGAACCGATTCGTCGAATCGGTTCGCTCCACTACCCGGGAGGTGCCCATGACCGTCGCCCCGTCCGGTCCGGAGTTCCCCATTCAGGACATCCCGTTCAGCTACCGCGGATCCTGGCTCAACATCTCCCCCGTGGTCGCCGAGCAGACGTACGCCGACGACCTGCACCTGGTCTCGCACCAGACCGGGTTGCACGCTGTGCTCCGCCTCACCCCCACCGGGCCCGGCAGCACGGTCGTCGCCACGCCCACGCTGCTGACCTGGCGCAACGGGTCCGGCCGGATCGAGGCCGGCTACGCCGGGCAGGACATCCTGCGGCTGCGGGGTCGACAGCTCGGGCTCCGGATCGCCGCGGCGGCGGCCACCCTCACCCCGTTCAGCGGCACCTACCTGTACCTCGACCCGGCCGACGGGTCGCACGTGTTCACCTCGTACGAGACCGGGCGCCGCTACCGGATCACGGTGCTCTCCGGCTCGCTGCGCCGGGTCGAGGGCGCCGAGGCCCTCGGCACCGCCGACCGGGCACTGGAACTCCCCGCCGACCAGCCCTGGGAGATCGCGATCGAGGAGTACGAGACCGCGCGCCGGCCGTACGCTGCATCCGTCACCTTCGACCGGTTGTGCCTCGAGCGCAGCGCCGAGTTCGCCGCCTTCGTCGACGCGGTCGCGCCGTGGCGCGGCGCGGACACCCCGGCCGCCGAACTGGCCGCGTACGTACTGTGGTCGGCCACGGTCGCCCCGGCGGGCTTCGTCACCCGGCCCGCCGTCCTGATGTCCAAGCATTGGATGGACAAGGTGTGGAGCTGGGACCACTGCTTCAACGCGATCGCCCTGGCCGCCGGCGAGCCGGAGCTGGCCTGGCACCAGTTCCACCTGCCCTTCGACCACCAGGACGCGGCCGGGGCCCTGCCCGACTCGGTCACCCACTCGGAGGTCCTGCACAACTACGTCAAGCCCCCCATCCACGGCTGGGCCCTGCGCCACCTGCGCCGACGCCTACCCGAGCCGCCGCACCGGGCGGCGCTGGCCCAGACGTACGACCGGCTGGCCCGCTGGACGGGGTTCTGGCTGGACGCACGCCGCGCCCCCGGCCACGACCTGCCCCACTACCAGCACGGCAACGACAGCGGTTGGGACAACGCCACGACCTTCGACGGCGGCCGGGTCCTCCAGACCGCCGATCTCGCCGCGTTCCTGGTCTCGCAGCTACGCTGCCTGTCCGACCTCGCCACCGAGCTGGGCGAGCCCGCCGGCCGCTGGTCCCGGGAGGCCGACCGGATCAGCACGGCCATGCTCCGGGACCTGTGGGACGGCGAGCGCTTCACCTCCCGCGACCCGCGGACGGGGCGACGGCGGGCGAGCCGCAGCCTGCTCGACCTGATGCCCGTCACGCTCGGCGCCGACCTGCCCGCCCCGATCGCCGCCACGCTGGCCCGGGGCGTCGAGACCCACCTGACCACGCACGGACTGGCCACCGAGCCGACGGATTCGGCACACTACCTGGCCGACGGCTACTGGCGTGGCCCGATCTGGGCACCCTCCACGGTGCTGGTCGAGGACGGGCTGCGCCGGGCCGGGCACACCGGGATCGCCGACGACATCAGCCGGCGTTTCCTCGCGCTGTGCGAGAAGTCCGGATTCGCGGAGAACTTCGACGCCGAGACCGGCGCCGGGCTACGGGACCGGGCGTACACCTGGACCGCCAGCAGCTACCTCATCCTCGCCGCCGCCCAGGAACAGCGACGGGCCGCGGCCGGGTAGCCGGTCCGCATCAGCGGGAACGGACCGGGCCGGTGCTGGAACGCAGCGAGACGGGCGGGCTGTACAGGCGGTGGCGTGGCACAGCGTCGGGCGCGGCGATGCTCTCCACCAGCAGCGCCACCGCCTCGGCGCCCATGTCGCGCATCGGCACGTCCGCGGCGGTCAACGGCGGGCAGAAG
This sequence comes from Micromonospora sp. KC207, assembly GCF_004348615.1. Taxonomy (NCBI): domain Bacteria; kingdom Bacillati; phylum Actinomycetota; class Actinomycetes; order Micromonosporales; family Micromonosporaceae; genus Micromonospora; species Micromonospora sp. KC207. Next base: position 19,471 of record NZ_SMKJ01000078.1, on the reverse strand, counting down.
TCCTCGGCCCAGTGCTGGGCGGCGACCCCGGCGACGGAGAAGTCGCCCGGCACGGCCAGCCCGGCCGCGGTGAGCGCGCGCTGCACTCCGGGCAGCGCGGCCTCGTTGATGGTTGCCATCGCCGTGACCTGCGGGTACGTCGCGAGCAACTGCTCCACGCACGTCTCGCCGGAGGCGGTGTCGTCGCCGCAGCAGACGTCGACGCCGGTCAGGCCCCGCTCCGCCACCGCCGCCCGGAAGCCGGCCAGCGCCCGATGGCTGGGGCCGTACCCCGCGGCGACCAGTTCGGCGGAGCGGTTCACCAGGGCCACGTGCCGGTGCCCCAGGTCGGCCAGGTGGTGCACGCAGCGACCGATCAGCCCGGCGTAGTCGATGTCGATCCAGCTCATCCCGTGCGGCTCGGCGGTCCGACCGATCGTGACGAACGGCAGACCCGCCCTGGCCAGCCGAGTCACCCGGTCGTCCTCCAACCGGATCTCCATCAGGACCACACCGTCCACCCGACGCCCGGCGACGATCCGCTCGAACGAACGGTCGTGGTCGCCGCCGGACGGGGACAGCAGCACGTCCAGGTCGTGCCGAGCAGCCGCCTCGACGACGCTGGCGACGAAGCCCAACTGCATGTCGGTCAACCGCTGACTGGCCGGGGGAATCACCAGCCCGAGAGTGCGGGTACGCCCCTCCTTCAGCGCACGGGCGCTGGCGTTCGGCCGGTAGTCCAGCTCGTCGATCACCGCCTGGATCCGCTGCCGGGTCGCCTCCGACACGGCCCGCTTGCCGCTCAGCACGTACGACACGGTGCTGCGGGACACCCCCGCCCGCTGGGCGATCTCCCCGATGTTCATCACACCGCCCTCGAATCGATTCGCGCCCGGGCGCGGGCAGCACCATGCTCCACGCAGAAGCATAGCCGCCTCGCTGCCCGGCCCAGCTCGTCGATGATGGTGGCGTCCTCGCAGCCGCGTCGGGTTTCCCGCCGCTGTCACCCTGCCGGGATCGTCCCCCGCCGACCCACCGCCGGGCGAGCATCGCCGGCGGCGCGGCACCCGCGAGAGGTGCGCAGGGCCGGCGAAGGACCGGCCCTGCGCGGTCCCTGGCTCAGCTACGCAGGTTCCACTGCTGGTTGCTGCCGCCGTTGCACGCCCAGAGGATGAGCTTCGTGCCGTTGGCCGTCCCGGCGCCGGACGCGTCGAGACAGAGCCCGGACTGCACCCCGGTGATCGTGCCGTTGGCGTTGACGTTCCACTGCTGGTTGGCCTGCCCGTTGCAGTCCCAGATCACCACCTGGGTGCCGTTGCCGGTGCCCTGGCCGGAGGCGTCCAGGCACTTGGTGCCGTAGACCATGAGCTGCCGGCTGGCGGTCTGGGTCCACCGCTGGTTGGCGGCGCCGACGCAGTCCCAGAGCTGGGCCTGGGTGCCGTTGGTCGTGCTGGAGCCACCGATCTCGGCGCAGCGGCCGGACTGGACCCCGACGATCTGCACGCCCTGCGCCGGAGGGTTGGTGCCCTGCACGCCGGCGGCGGCCATCACGGTCTGGGCGCCGGAGGGCCAGTTGTTGTTGGTGACCGTCACGTTGCCGGAGACGACGTTGCCCCGGTCGCCGTTGGTCACGTTGGTGCTGCCGTTGGTCGACCAGTTGTTGGTCACGGTGAAGTTGCCCATGTTCTCCGCGTACCAGTAGTTGGCGGTGGCCCAGGTGCCGGTGGCGGAGAACACGTTGTTGCGGGCGGTGTAGTAGCGGGAGCCCTCGTCGAAGTAGAGCCCGAACCAGCCGTTGGTGCGCAGGCAGTAGTTCTCGTTGATCGTCGCGCCCGGGTTCGCCGACAGCGTGTAGATGCACCCGCCGTCGGTCATCTGCTGCATGACGTCGTGCACGTAGTTGCCGATGACCTGGTTGTTGGACGCGGTGGTGGCCGTCGTGTAACGCGGCTGGTAGTTGTACAGGCCCCGGTTGGCGTAGTGGTTGCTGCCACCGGCGTCGTTGGCGCCCCAGCCGTAGCCGACCGACAGGCCGGTGTACGGCATGTTGTAGACCTCGTTGTGGGAGACCAGGGCGGTGCTGACGTACGTGGTCAGGATCGACACGACGCCCCGGTACTCCAGGCCCAGGTCGTGCACCCGGTTGTTGCTGATGGTGATGTTCCGGTTGACCATCCACTGGTCGGCGGGGTGGTGGGCGTCGGCGCGCACGCCGCCGACCACGATGCCACCGGCCGAGTTGCGGGCGATCTCCGAGCGGGTGACCGTGATGTTGCTGGTGCCCAGGCCCACGCCGCTGGCGTGGGCGTTGGCGTCGTTGCCGATGCCGATGGCGGTCTGCCCGAGGTTGACGAACTGGGACTCGCTGAAGGTGATGGTGTTGGCGGCGGACACCTGCACGGCGGCGGGCATCTGGTTCCAGTGCGGCCGGGTGGCCTCGAACTGCGGGCAGCCGGCCTGGCAGGAGGTCAGGGCGTCGGCCGGGCGGGCCCAGGTGCCGGTGATGTGGGCGCCGGTCTGCTGGTCGGCGAAGCCGTTGCTGCTGCTGGGGCCGAGCCAGCTCGTGCCGGTGAAGGTGATCCCGCTGAACGAGATGTGGTGCGCGGGCGCGTCGTAGGTGCCGCCGACGTTCACCAGGGACTGCAACTGCGGCAGCTCCACGCTGACGTTGCTCATGTTCTGCCCGGCGAGCGGGATGTAGTTGAGCTGGCCGCTGCCCGGGTTGAGGTACCACTCGCCCGGCGCGTCGAGGAACTCGTACGCGTTGGTCAGGTAGAACGGCCCGGCCCGGTGCGGCTGGGAGAGGGTGTCGAAGCCGAACGTGTTGTTGTTCCAGGCCGGCTGCTGCATGGTGAGGAAGTTGCCGCTGATGCTCTGCACCGGCGAGTACCGGTCGGTGAACGAGCCGACGCTCTCCACCTCGACTCGGTTCTGGTTGCCGAGGTTGTTCAGGTAGCTCAGCGCGCTGTTGCTGAACCGCAGGCCGGAGGTGGTGAACGTGAAGTCGGCCCGGTTGACGGCGGTACGCGCGCGGGTGGCGACCGCGCCGTTGACGTAGAGCTGCCGGCTGTCGAGGCCGGCGGGGACGTTGGCCCGCCAGATGTTCTTGCCGGAGTCGACGAGCGACCAGCCGGTGACCGCCCGCGCGCCGCTGATGACCGGGCGGGCGGACGCGGCGGCCCGCCACGTCACGGTGTAGCCGTTGTTGCCGGAGTCGGCGGCGGTCAGCCGGAACGGCGCGGAGAGCCGGTACACGCCGTCGGCCAGCTCGACGACTATGTCGCCCGACATGGCGGCGTTGCGGGATCGGACCGCGTTCTGCGCCTCGGTGAGCGAGCAGGGCTGGCTGGCCGAGCAGGTGGTGCCGCTGCCGGAGGGGGACGCGTAGAGGGTGGTGGTGGCCGCAGCGGCGGGTGCCGCCGAGGCGAAGACGGCGGCCGCTGCGGCGACCGTCGCCGAGGCGACGCCGGCCAGCACCTGCCGGTGCCTCCTGGGGGATGACGGGACGGACACGAGTAGGACTCCTATCGTGGTGGGGTGTGATGGGACGCCCTCACCCCGCTGGACCGGGTCACCCGGTCCACTCGGTGCGGACGTCACCCGTACACGTCGGGCCTCGCCGCGACGCGGGCGGGTTGCTTTCGGCGGGGCACCGGGTCCGCCGGGCGTCGGAGGCGGTGTGGCACCGCCCCTGCCGGCGGTCGGCTCGGCCGGATCATGGCTGCTCCTGACCGGGCGCGGCCGTGGCGAGCAGGCCGGCCGCCCGCAGCGCCGACCACAGCTCGACCGGGACGTCGGCGTCCCACCGCGCCACGGTCTGCGCCACCTGCCCGCCGCTGCGCAGCCCGACGACCGTCGAGACGACCGCGGGATGCGACCGGACGAAGGCGAGCGCCGCCTGCGGCAGCGTGACGGCGTACGTCTCGCAGACCGCCGCGATCCGCCTCGCCCGCTCGATCAGTTCCGGCGGGGCCTGCTCGTAGTTGTAGGTCGCGTCGGCCGGCGGCCGGTCCCGGGACAGCAGGCCGGAGTTGTAGACACCAGCGATCACCACGCCGACGCCCCGGCTGGCGGCCGCGGGCAGCAGGTCGGCCAGCGCGCCCTGTTCGAGCAGGGTGTAGCGGCCGGCGCACATCACCACGTCGATGTCGGTCTCTTGGACGAACCGGGTGAGCAGTTGCGACTGGTTCATGCCGGCACCGATGGCCCGCACCACACCCTGCTCGCGCAGCTCCACCAGGGCGGGCACCGCCTCCGTCGCAGCCTGCTCCCAGTGGTCGTCGGGGTCGTGCAGGTAGACGATGTCAACCCGGTCCAGGCCGGTGCGGGCAAGGCTGGACTCCAGCGAGCGAAGGACCCCGTCGCGGCTGAAGTCCCACACCCGCCGGTGAGACTCGGCGACGTCGAACCCTCTTGGGTCGCGCCGGTGCGCGTTCTCCGGCGACGGTACGAGGAGGCGACCGACCTTCGTGGACACGACATACTCGTCGCGTGGGCGGCTCCGCAGGGCATCGCCGAGCCGCCGTTCGGACAGCCCGAGGCCGTAGTGCGGCGCGGTGTCGTAGTACCGCAGGCCGGCCTCCCACGCCGTGTCGACGGCGGCGGCGAACTCCTCGTCCGTAATCGCCCGGTAGAGGTTGCCGCCCTGGGCCGCGCCGAAGCCCAGCTCGGTGAGGCGGACCGCCGGCCGCCGGGGCAGCGCCCGCTCCCTCACGACGGCTCCAGCCGGTACACCCGCCGCGCGGTGTGCCGCCAGGTCGCCGCCCGGTCGTCCCCGCCGGGGCCGCCCGCCAGCTCGGACAGGAACACCGTGGCGCTGGCGGGTTCGGTGGCCGATCCCCACCGGCCGCCGAAGCGGTGCGCGACTGCCTTCATGCGTCCTCCCTGTCGGCGGTCGGGGGGTCAGGGTCGGGCGGCGGACGGGACGCCGTCGTGGGTGTACGCCGGGGCGTCCGGCAGGGCGGTGACGTGCGGTCGCGGCTTGGCGTAGACGCCTTCGGCGACCGCCAGCAGCCGACGTCCGGCTCGTTCCGGTCGCACGTTGGGACCGTCGGCGGTCGGCGTCACCGGTCGGCGGCGCGACGCGCGGATCTCCTCCTCGGCGACCGTGACGCCGAGGCCCGGCGAGTCACCGAGGACGAACGCGCCGTCCTCGACGTGCAGGTCGAAGCTGATCCCGACCGGGGCGTGCAGGTCCTGCAACTCGCTGACCAGGTGGTTCGGCACCGACGTGGCGGCGTGCAGCAGGCCGACAGGGCTGTTGCCGATCGGGCTGACCGGCAGGTCGTAGGCGTGCGCCAGGGCGGACACCCGAAGGAAGTGGGTGACGCCCCACACCGCGGCCGTCTGGACGACATCGACCGCCGCCGCGGCGATCAGCGGACGGTACTGTTCCAGGCCGGTGAGGTTCTCCCCGGTGGCGACCGACGCGCGGATCCCCCGTCCGACGACGGCCAGGCCCTCGGCGTCCCACCGCCGGACGGGCTCCTCGACCCAGACGAGGTCCAGGGTGCGTTCGAGCTCGCAGACGTGCCGGACGGCCTGCTTGCGGGTCCATGCCTCGTTCACGTCGAGCATCAGGCCGGGCCGCCGCCCGTGGGCGGCGGTCAGCACCTCCCGCACCAGGTGCAGGCGGTCGCGGTCCCGCTCGATGTCGAGGCCGCCCTTGAGCTTGGCGGCCCGCAGGCCGTGCCGGGCGTAGACCTCGTACGCCGCGACCAGTTCGTCGTCGCTCAGGCCGATGTCCAGGCCGGACGCGTAGGCGGGCACCCGCCGGTCGCGCCCGCCCAGCAGCCGCCAGAGCGGTTGCCCGGCCGCCTGCGCCTTGATGTCCCACAGCGCGGTGTCGAGTGCGCCGATGGTGCCGAACACCGAGCCCGCGTGGCCCGCCTTGAACGTCTGCCGCAGCATCCGGTCGTACAGGGCGGTCACGGCACGGGGGTCCTCGCCGTGGATCGCCGCGAAGATGCTCTCGATGTCTCCGTGCGGCCCGAGGCCGACCCCGGTGATGCCCTCGTCTGTCTCGACCACGACGATCGGCACGGTGGTGACGCCGTCGGCGAAGACGCCGTTGGCGTCGCCGACGGGGCGTCCCCATTCCTGGCTGGTCGTGAGGGTCCGGTACCCGGTGATCCGCATGTCAGCCCTTCGTGGAGCCGGCGGCGACGCCGTCGGCGATCTGGCGCTGGAGGAAGAGGTAGATCACCAGAACGGGTATCGCGGCGATCAGCACCCCGGAGGCGAAGGTCGGGATGTCTTCGGAGTACTGCCCGCGTAGCGAGGTCACCCCGACCATGAGGGTGCGGTGCTCGGCCGAGGGCATCAGCAGCAGCGAGATCAGCACGTCGTTCCAGCAGAACAGGGCGTTGAGGATGCCGACCGACAGCAACGCCGGGGCGCCCAGTGGCAGCATGATCCGCCGGTAGACGCCGTACACGCTGTTGCCGTCGATCCGGGCCGCGTCGATGATCTCGGTGGGAATGGTCCGGTAGTAGCTGGTCATCAGGAAGATCGTGAAGGGGAGGAACTGCGCGACGTAGGCGAGGACGAGCCCCGGGTAGGTGTCGACGAGCCCGGCGTCCGCCATGATCCGAGCCAGCGGCACCATGATCACCTGGAACGGGGCGAAGAGCGCCGCGAGGCAGCCCAAAAACAGCGCCGACGAGCCGCGGAAGCGCAGTTGGCCCAGCGCGAAGCCCGCCATCGACCCGATCAGCAGCAGCAGGACCACCGAGGCCATCACCACGACGACCGAGTTGACCAGATACCGGCCCAGGCCGACGCTGCTCCACGCCGTGGCGATGTTCTCCCAGCGCACGGCGTCGGCCAGCGAGAAGCGATCGAGAATGTACTCGCGGCGCGTCTTCATGGCCACGTTGACGGTGAAGACCATCGGATAGATCGTCGCCAGCGCCAGGAGGGACATCGGTACGGCGAGCAGCCACCCGCCCGGCCGAACGCGGGACATCAGACCTCCCTCACCGCTCGCCGAAGCAGGCTGATCTGTAGCAGCCCCACCACGAGCATGACGAGGAAGAGGACCGTCGAGGCGGCCGACGCGAGCGCGGGCCGGTTCATCTGTCCCTGCTGGATCCAGATGTAGTACTCCGGCAGGTACGTCGAGCCCTCCGGGCCGCCGCTGGTCATGACGTAGAGCAGGCCGAACATGGAGGTCAGCATCCCGATCATCGTGGTCACGAAGACGAACTGGATGGTGCGGGACAGGCTGGGGACGATCACGTGCCGGATGGTCTGGGGCAGCGACGCGCCGTCCACCCGGGCCGCGTCCAGCAGCGAGGCGTCCAGGGTGGCGAACCCGGCGAGGAACACCACCAGCCCCATGCCGAACGTCGCCCAGACGTGCACCCCGACCACCACGAACATCGTCACGTCCGGGTCGCCGAGCCAGTCCGTCGGCCCGATGCCGACCCCGCCGAGCACGGCGTTGAGCGGGCCGTCGAAGGCGAGCAGGAGATTGAAGATGGCACCGACGATGACCGGGGAGAGCACCGCCGGGAAGAAGTAGACGCTGCGGTACAGCCGGTGCCCCGGCACCCGCAGGTAGATGAAGGTCGCGAGCAGGCCGGGGATCGCCACCGCCACCGGCAGGAGCAGCACGAGCAGCCCGACGTTGCGCAGCGCGCCCCGGAACAGCGGGTCGGCGAACAACTCCCGGTAGTTGTCGAGGCCGACCACCGTCCCGTCGCGGTCGCCGTCCCCGGTGAAGGAGAAGTTCACCCCGAGCACCAGTGGCCACAACCGCAGCAGCACGATGATCAGCACGGCCGGGGCCAGCAGGACGTAGGGGGCGAGACGCTCCCTACGCCGACCGCCCCGGCGGCGACGGGACGCGCCGCCGGGGGGCAAGGGCCGCCGCTGCGGCGCCCTGTCGGTCCGCCCCGCCTCGACCGGACGGACCGACGTCAGGGACTCCCCGTTCGGCACGGGTCAACCGGCCTGGTCCGAGGCGGCCAACTGCTTCACTACCTCGTCGACGGTGATCGAGCCGCTCAGCAGTTGCTGGGAGAGCCGGCCCATCAGGTCCAGGGTCTGCGAGGAGAGCGCCACGTGCAGGGCCGGCTTGCCGGTCTTGATGTCGGCGACGATCGCGGCCGCGGCCGGTCCGCCCTGCGACACGTCGATCGTCGTGTCGGAGGCGATCGCGCCGGCCTGCGCGTAGAAGGCACTCAGGGCGTCGGTCGAGCTCAGCGACCGCACCAGGTCGGCGGCCATCTTCGGGTCCTTCGTCCATTTGGCGACCCCGTATCCGATTCCGCCGTCGTACGCCAGGCTCGGGGTGCTGCCCGTCACGACGACAGGTGCCCGCATCACGCCGAGCTTGTCGGCGGTGAGGAACTCGTTGAAGTCCTTCCAGTGCCCCACGTCCGACATCAGGCCGATGACGTGGGCGGCCTTGGCTGACTGGAAGACCGCGAAGGCGTCGTTGAACATCGCCGTCGAGTTCGGCCCGTCGCTGTTGAGCTTCGCGTCCTGGGTCTCCTTCCACAGCGCGAAGATCCGCTTGACGTGGGGCGAGGACCAGTCCCGCTTTCCGGCGGTCCAGTCGTCGTACTGCTGCGGGGTGAAGACGCCCGAGCCGAGGGCCGAGAGGAAGAACTGGATTCCGTAGCCCTCCTTGTTGCCGAGGGCGAAGCACTTCGCGCCGGTCTTCCTGGTGATGGTGGCGCAGTCGGCGATGAACTCGGGCCAGGTGGTGGCCGGGCTCGCCGGGTCGAGGCCGGCCTTCTCGTAGAGCGTCCGGTTGTAGTAGATGGGGTGACCCTGGAGGGTCACCGGGGCGGCGTAGGTCTTGCCGCCCTTGGTGAACGCGTCCCACCCGCCCAGCCGCTGCCGGTCCTCGGCCACGTACTCGTCCAGCGGCAGCAGCGCGTCCGCCCGGTCCCGGATCCGGCCGCCGCCGTTGAAGAGGATCACGTCCGGCCCCGTGCCGGACTGGATCGCCGTGCCGAGCAGGGTGTAGTACTGCTCGTAGGGCTGGGCGACGAACTCGACGGTGACGCCGGGGTGCTTCCTGGCGAAGTCGGCCTTCGCCTTCTCGATGTACGGCGCGGCAGCGGCCTCACCGGACTTCCAGTCCCAAACCACCAGCTTGCCCTCGGAGCCGCCGGGCGACGAGCGCGTCCCTGAGGCGCTCCCGCAGCCGCCCAGCGCCAGCGCCGCCACGGCAAGGACGGCTGGCCATACTGCTCGCTGCTTCATCGCTGCTCACCTTCGACTATGCGAATGCCGGCGAACCGGCCGTCGATGCAGGAATTGACGGAAAGGTAACTCGTATGACGTATGACGTCAACAGCGAGGCGTAGGATTTTCGGACGGCGGTCGTGGTGCCGTCCGCGGGGGCACTGGAGGGGACATGACGGCAGCACAGGGAAGCACCCTGAACAACACCTCGGGGCCCCCGGCGTGGTCGCGGCGGCCGGCCAACCTTGCCACGGCGGTCACCGGGGAGCTGGTGAAGCGCATCGTTCGCGGGGCGCACCCGTCCGGGACGCCGCTGCCCCCCGAACCAGCGCTCTGCGCGGCATTCTCGGTGAGCCGGACGGTCGTCCGGGAGGCGGTGAAGATCCTTCAGGAGAAGGGGCTGGTGCAGATCCGCCAGGGCAGCGGCACCATCGTCACCCCGCCGTCGATGTGGAACATGCTCGACGAACTCGTCCTGGCTGCGACCCTCGCCGAGGACGACACCCTGGCGATCCTCGACGACCTCGTCGTCACCCGCCGGGTGCTGGAGTCCGACATGGCCAACGTCGCCGCCCGCCTGGCCGACCAGGAGACCCTCGACCGGCTGCGCGCCCTGGTCGACCGGATGGACGAGCTGGTGGACGACCACGTCACGTACCACGAGCACGACCGCGCGTTCCACGACGTGATCATGCAGGCGTCCGGCAACCGCATCGCCCGTGGCGTGGTGCGGGCCCTGGAGAGTCAGGTCATCAATACCGCCCGGTACATGGGCCGGTCCGAACGGGCGCTGTGCGTGGCGTCCAACCTGGGCCACCGACGCATCTACGAGCGCATCGCCGCCCACGACCCCGACGGCGCCAGCGAGGCCATGTTCACCCACATCACCGAGGCGTGGCTCGTCCGCCGCAGCGGGCCGGACACCGCGCGGCTGGTGCGCTGACGAGCGGACCCGCCCAGTGGGGCGGTGCCGGTCCCGGGTGACCCGGAAGACACTCGTCACCCCGGGCCGATCGCACGGGATCTCAGCCTACGAATATCTATGGCTTGCCAGTGTTAACGGTAACAGCTACCGTCGGCCGCAGAGGCGAAGGGCACGCCTCCACGCTCGACCCGACCCGTGCCGGCCGGTGGAGTATGCGGCAGCACCGGCCGGCACCTGCGGGCGATGCCGCGGGAGGTCGCACGCCGCCGGTCGGGCTGACCCCCCGACTCACCCGGGAGCCACGGCGAGCGCGATCCACCTCCGCGTGCCCACTGCCTCCAGGAACCGTGGCCGACCCGCCCCGCAGCCGCACCAACCCGCAACGGCGACACCCGGACGAGCGCGGCGGCCCACCTCGCCCGACCGGGCGGGCCGCCGCCCACCACCACCACACGCCTTCACGACACGTCCCCCGGCCGGGCGCAGGCCCGAGTTCCGGTCGATTTGGAGGTCCGCATGTCACCCCTACCCATCAGCCGCCGCCGGCTGCTGCAGGCCACCGGCGCGACCGCGGTCGTCTCCGCGACCGGTGCCACGTTCGCCGGATCGCCTCCGGCCGCCGCCGCGGTGGTGGTCCCACCGGTCCGGCCGGACACCGGCGTCTCGGCGTATCCGTTCGAGCTGGGCCAGGTACGGCTGACCGCCGGACGCTGGCTGGACAACCAGAACCGGACGCTGAGCTACCTACGGTTCGTCGACGTCGACCGGCTGTTGTACAACTTCCGCGCCAACCACCGGTTGTCCACCAACGGCGCCGCGTCCAACGGGGGCTGGGACGCGCCGTCGTTCCCGTTCCGGACCCACATGCAGGGACACTTCCTGACCGCCTGGGCCCAGGCGTACGCGGTCCTCGGCGACACCACCTGCCGGGACAAGGCGAACTACATGGTCGCCGAGCTGGCCAAGTGCCAGGCGAACAACGGCGCGGCCGGGTTCACCGCGGGCTACCTGTCCGGGTTCCCGGAGTCGGACTTCACGGCGCTGGAGGCACGCACGCTGTCCAACGGCAACGTGCCCTACTACTGCATCCACAAGACGCTGCTGGGGCTGCTGGACGTCTGGCGCTACATCGGCAACACCCAGGCCCGTTCCGTGCTGCTGGCGCTGGCCGGCTGGGTCGACACCCGCACGGCGCGGTTGAGTTCCAGCCAGATGCAGGCGATGCTCGGCACCGAGTTCGGCGGGATGAACGAGGCACTGGCCGACATCTACCAGCAGACCGGCGACGGTCGCTGGCTCACCGTCGCCCAGCGGTTCGACCACGCCGCCGTGTTCAACCCGCTCGCCGCCAACTCCGACCAGCTCAACGGGCTGCACGCCAACACCCAGGTGCCCAAGTGGATCGGTGCGGCGCGCGAGTACAAGGCGACCGGCACCACGCGGTACCGCGACATCGCCAGCAACGCGTGGAACATGACCGTGAACGCGCACACCTACGCCATCGGCGGCAACAGCCAGGCCGAGCACTTCCGCGCGCCCAACGCGATCGTCGGCTACCTCACCAACGACACCTGCGAGCACTGCAACACGGTCAACATGCTGAAGCTGACCCGGGAACTGTGGCTGATCGACCCGACCCGGGCGGCGTACTTCGACTTCTACGAGCGCGCCCTGGCCAACCACGTCGTCGGCGCCCAGAATCCGGCCGACGGCCACGGCCACATCACCTATTTCACCCCGCTCAAGCCGGGCGGGCGGCGGGGCGTGGGCCCCGCCTGGGGCGGCGGCACGTGGAGCACCGACTACAACTCGTTCTGGTGCTGCCAGGGCACCGGCATCGAGATCAACACCAGGCTGATGGACTCCATCTACTTCCACAACGGCACCACGCTCACCGTGAACCTGTTCGCGCCGTCGACGCTGAACTGGTCCCAGCGCGGCATCACGGTCACCCAGAGCACGAACTACCCGGTCGGCGACACCACCACCCTGACCCTGTCCGGCACGATGAGCGGCTCGTGGAGCATCCGGGTGCGCATCCCGGCCTGGGCCAGCGGCGCGACGATCGCCGTCAACGGCGCGACGCAGAGCGTGGCCACCACGCCGGGCAGCTACGCGACGGTCACCCGCACCTGGGCTTCGGGCGACACCATCACCGTGCGGCTGCCGATGCGGGTCGTGCTGTCGCCCGCCAACGACAACGCCGCCGTCGCCGCCGTCACCTACGGCCCGATGGTGCTGTGCGGCAACTACGGCAACACCACGCTGTCCACCCTGCCGTCGCTCACCGCCTCGTCGATCACCCGGACCAGCACCAGCACGCTCGCGTTCACCGCGACCGCGAACGGCGCCACGGTCAACCTCGCGCCGTTCCAGGACGCGCACGGCTACAACTACACCGTCTACTGGAGCGTCAGCGGCGGCACCGGGACCGCCACCCACAAGCTGTTCAACGTCGGTAGCGGCCTGGTCCTCGGCATCCAGAACATGTCCACCGCCGACGGTGGGCTCGCACTCCAGTGGGGCAACACCGGCACCGCCGACCACAACTGGGTCATCGTGACCGACGGCAACGCCGTCAAGTTCCGCAACGTCCACAGCGGCAAGGTCCTCGGCGTCGAGAACATGTCCACCGCCGACAACGCCCGCGTCCTGCAGTGGGCGGACAACGGCACCGCCGACCACCTCTGGACCCTCCTGGACCAGGGCGACGGCACCTACAAGATCCGCAACGTCCACAGCGGCAAGCTGCTCGGCATCATCAACAACTCCACCGCCCAGGGCGCGCAGGCCGTGCAGGACTCGGACAACGGCAGCGCCGACAACCGGTGGCGGCTCGTCGCGAACCAGTAGGCGCGATCGGTCCGGCCGGGATCCGGACGGGGTGCGGCGAGGGTTCCCGGTCGCGAGGAGGGGCTGCCCCGTACAGGGCAGTCCCTCTGCGGGCGTCAGGAACCGATCACGTGCGTGTCCACTTTCGGCTGTTGCTGCTGTGGCAGATCGAGAGGATCACCTGCGTGCCGTTGGCGTTCCGGCGACGTCCGAGCGAAGGGGCCACGCCGCCGCCCGGAGCACGACACGGCCCGGGATGGCGGACCGTCTCGCGGTCCACCACCCCGGGCCGAGGGGTGTCTGCCGTCCCGTCAGCCGGTCAGCTGGCGGTGCAGGTGGGGATCTGGGTCGGCGCGGTGCCGTTGCCCTGGAACCCGAACTCGGTCACCTGACCGGCAGCGAGCTGACCGTTGTAGTCGACATTGGCGAACCGCACCGTGCCGGTACTACCCGAAGCCGTCGCCGACCACGCACCCGTCACACTCGAACCACCCGGCAACGTCACACTGACGTTCCACCCCCGGGTACCCGACGAGCCCGCGGTCACCTTCACCGCGACCACGAAACCACCCGGCCACGAATTCACCGACACCGAAGCCGAACACCCACCCGGACCCGGCGGCGGAGTCGTCGGGTTCGGCGGAGGCGTCGTCGGGTTCGGCGGAGGCGTCGTCGGGTTCGGCGGAGGCGTCGTCGGGTTCGGGGTGCCCTGGAACTGGGCGAAGAACCGCCAGATCTCGCCCTTGGTCCAGGTGTTGACACCGCTCTCGGCGTACGTGCCGTCGACGGGGCCTGGCATGTGTCCGTTGTCGAACGCGGCCCACTGCACCGGGTACCCGGCCCGGCAGCCCGAGTAGGCGGTGGTGATGTGCGTCCGACTGCCCGCCGCCGGTTCGCGCGGGCTCTGGGGGGTACAGCCGTTGTTGCGGACGAACGTGTCCCGCAGCGCCCGGCCCTGGGAGATGCTGAGCACGGTGTCGCTGATGCCGTGCAGCCCGAAGTACGCGATGGGCTGGGTGCCGCCGCTGCATCCACTGATCTGCGCGCCGCTGATGACCGCGACGGCCCGGAAGACGGTGGCCCGGGCGCAGGCGAGCGCGTAGCTCATGCCGCCGCCCCAGCTGAAGCCGAGGGCGAAGCGCTGGGTGGTGTCGACGCAGAGGTCACCCTCGATGCGACGGATCATGTCATCGACGAAGGTGACGTCCTCGCCGCCGGCGTTGCCCCACCCGCCGCTGAGGCCCTGGGGCGCGACCAGGATGGCGGTGTTGTTCGACTGTTCCAGCTGGCCGTAGTAGGACCAGGCGGCCCCGCTGGTGCCGCCCGAGTCGATCTCGGTGGCGGTGCCGCCCCGCCAGTGGAACGCGAAGATCAACCGGTACTGGTTGTTGTTGTTGTAGTTGTTGGGCATCCGCAGGATGAAGCTGCGGTTCTTGCCGTTGCTCTGGATCGTGTGGGTGCCGCTGCGCAGCGTCGGGGCCTTGCCGCAGCCGGCGGTCGCCGCCGCGGCGCCCACGTCCGCGACCGGCTTGGCGGCACCGAGGCCACCGTTGAGCGTGACACCGCCCGCCGTCACGACGAGCAGGGCCGCCAGCGCGATGGGACCGGAGAAGAACCTGGATCTCAACATCGACCACTCTCTCTTTGTGGCTCGGGTTTCAATATGTTGGGGTCAGTTGGCGGCGCAGGTGGGGGTCTGGGTCGGCGCGGTGCCGTTGCCCTGGAACCCGAACTCGGTCACCTGACCGGCAGCGAGCTGACCGTTGTAGTCGACGTTGGCGAACCGGACCGTGCCGGTACTACCCGAAGCCGTCGCCGACCACGTATTCGTCACACTCGAACCACCCGGCAACGTCACACTGACGTTCCACCCCCGGGTACCCGACGAACCCGCGGTCACCTTCACCGTGACCACGAAACCACCCGGCCACGAATTCGCCGACACCGAAGCCGAACACCCACCCGGGCCCGGCGGCGGAGTCGTCGGATTCGGCGGAGGCGTGGTCGGGTTCGGCGGCGTGGTCGTCGGGTTCGGGATGCCCCCGCCGGCGTTGAGCGCGTTGAGGACGGCGTCGTACGCCGGCTTCTTGTTGCCGTTGCAGTCGAACAGCAGGGCGTTGTCGGACCCTCGCCACGAGTCGCAGTCCCGCACGCCCCACACCGTGATGCCGGTGCAGCGCGACACGTTCATACAGGCCCGGGTGACCGCGCCGAAGATGTTGGCCTGGTTGCCGCCGGTCATGACGTCCAGCTCGGTGATCTGCACCTCCACGCCGAGGTCGGCGAAACGCTGCAGGTTGGCCTGGTAGTCGCTCGCCAGGGAGGTGCCCAGGTGGGACTGGAAGCCGACGCAGTCAATCGGCACGCCCCGGGACTTGAAGTCGCGCACCATGTTGTAGATGCCGGTCGACTTCGCGTTGATCCCGTCGGTGTTGTAGTCGTTGTAGCAGAGCTTCGCGCCCGGGTCGGCGGCCCGCGCGGCACGGAACGCCGCTTCGATCCAGTCGTTGCCGGTGCGCTGGAGGTTCGAGTCGCGCCGGGCGCCGCTGCCACCGTCGGCGAACGCCTCGTTCACCACGTCCCAGGCGTAGATCTGCCCCCGGAAGTGGGTGGCGACCTGGGTGACGTGGTTCATCATCGCGCTGCGCAGGGCGCTGCCGGACATGTTCTGTGCCCAGCCCGGCTGCTGCTGGTGCCAGAGCAGGGCGTGGCCCCGCACGCTCATCCCGTTGGCCCGGGCGTGACTGACGAGGCGATCACCACCGCTGTAGTTGAACTGCCCCGGCTGCGGCTCGGTGGCGTCCCACTTCATCTCGTTCTCGGCCACGACGCTGTTGAACTCGCGGTTGAGAACCGTGGTGTACGTGCTGTTGGAGAGTTTGCCGGTGGCAACTGCGGCGCCGAAGTAGCGACCCTTCTCCGCCGAAGCCGCCCTCAGGGTCGTCCCCGCACTGGCTGCGGGGGCCAGCGCCACCGTCATGCCGGCGGTGAGCGCGCCAGCGACGGCGAGAGTCACCGTCGCCATCAGGGCTCTCTTGCGTCTCATGTCGATTCCTTCTCGGTGATGTTGCAGCGGTGGTGGTGAGGTGCCCGATTCGCTCCCGGCGGGACGGTGCCGGAACGGCCCGTGCGAGACGCCGCACGGTCGTCGGGGTGCTGCCGGCGGAGCACGCGCCGAAAGGGAGCCATGAATCCCTTTCGCAGAGGAAATCCGGGCGGGCAATCCTGAAACGGTCACTTCTACCGCACACGAAGCCCGTCGCGCGTCGCCGGCAACTGCTGATGGGAGTCCTGACACGACGTCCCGCATGCCCGCTGGGGAGGTCGTGATCCCGAGGTTGAACCAGCAAGGCCCGCCCGGTGGGCCAGAGAAGTGTCACCCTCGGCATCGACTGTGAGCGATAACAACACCATTCGTCAAGTCCTGCCGAATCCCGTCAACCCGGCCACCGCCGCCCTGCGGCAGGCCCGACTCGCCGGTTGCGGCGCCGGGCACTCCGCCACGGCGTCGGACCTGGTGAACGAGGAGAATCGTGGCGACGACGGACGTCACCGTCGACTCCGGCCGGTCGGTGAGCATGCGCGACGCGACCGACCATCCGGGGCTGCTGGCCACACTCACGATCGATTACGTCCGGCCCGGCCCGGTACCGCGCCGCCCCGGGCGGCCCCGCCGGTCGGGCAGTCGCGGTGGGCGTGACGGCGGTCAGGAGACCGCGGCCCTGACCAGTTCGACGACCCTCCTCTCGACGGCGGGGCTCCACGCCCGCAGCGCGTACGCCACCGGCCACAGGTCGCCGTCGTCGAGGTTGGCCGCGTCCTGGAAACCGAGGGTGCAGTAGCGGTAGTTGAACTTGCCCGAATCCTGGAAGAAAACGACGATCTTGCCGTTCGCGTCGGCGTAGGCGGGCATCCCGTACCAGGTCTTCGGCGACAGCTGCGGGGCGGCAGCGGTCACCGCCACGTGGACGCGCTCGGCCAGCGCACGGTCCTCCGGCGCCATCTGCGCGACCCGGTCGAGGACCGCCTCGATCCCGTCGGCCTTCCTGGCTCCCTTCCTGCCCTCGGCGCGCAGCTCGGCGGCGCGCTCCTTCATCGCGGCATGCTCCTCGGGGCTGAAGCCGTCGGACCCGGACGTGGACTCCTTGGCGGACATTCTGGGCTCCTTGCGCCAATCAGGGCTCGGCGGGATGCCGGCCACCCGGGAAGAGGCTAGGCCCGACGGCATACCGGCGCTTCTCGATTCCTGATCGGTCCGCCGAGCCGGGCGCGGCACCCGGATGCGGCGTCCGACCAGCGGGGCGGAAGGAGAAGGTCATGGCACGCGCACGTCACCGTGCATTCCGGCGAGGAGGTCGGAGGTGGTGTGGGCCGCGATACCGGGCTGCGCGCTGTCGGCGAACCGCGCGACGACCGCGCGGACGTGTCGCTCGGCGGGTTCGGCGAGGCCGTCGTAGACCGCCGAGAACAACTCGCGGGCCGGCTGCCTGAGCCATCCCGCCGGCAGGAGGTCCAGGGGTAGCTGCGGATCGAGGGTGGGAAAGCGCCGGTACGTGTCCATGACCTCGGTGCGCGCCCGCACCGCCGCCGCGCCGTCGATCCCGCCGGATTCCACCCCGGGCAACAGCGGGGTCCACCGCCGCAGGAACTCCTGGTAGTGCCGGTTGATCGCCGCTATGTCCCAGGCCTCGATGGGAGCGCGGTGACCGGTCCCGTCGAGCGTGGCCTGCTGTGCGCGAAACACCGTGACGGTGCCGGGGGCGAGCTGGGCGAGCCGCTCCCGCGCCTTCGGGGTCAGGTCGCGCGGCGAGATCCACAACCCGTCGTACAGCGGCGCGTAGCCGAGCCAGCGGAGCTGACCGCGCAGGGCCCGCCGCTGCGCGCTCCGCTCCTGCGGCAGCGAGAAGGCGACGATCGTCCAGCGCCCGTCCCAGGGCGCCGCCGTGGCGGTGGAGTCTATAATCCACCTTCCTCCGCCGACCAGGCTGGCGGCGGCGGCGCGGCTGAGCCGGTAGGCGCTGCGCCGCCCCTGCCGGCTGCCCTCCAGTACGCCTCGACGGGCCAGCCGGCTGATCGCGGCACGGGCACCGGCCGTGCTCACCCCGGCCTCCGCGAGCAGCGCGACGATCGCGGCGGACGGAATTGCGGCGCGGGTTCGCAGGGTGTAGTCCGCCAGCAGGGTCACGGCGACCCCCTGGGGCGAGTTGCCGGCCTGCCGGCGGGGCAGCCGGAGCGGATGCCCGTCGTCCGGATAGATCTCCTCGATGCTGAACGGGCTTGCCACAGGCGCTCCGGGCTCGAATCAGGGACGGAGTAACGACTGTAGACGGACCGCTTCGGGCCGGGCTCGCTGCGGTGCGGGCCAGCCCGACGACCTCCCCTGATCGAGGCGAATCGATTGACACTTGCCGGACCGGAGGGAACACTAAATGCTACGCGAGCCTTACGGAGCCGGCAGGGCGAACACACGTAGTGGGCGATACGCGATCCCGCGGGAAGCCGGGCGTACCCCCCGACCGGGACGTGCATGGCTCGATCCCACCCCGCACAGGTGACCGAAGGAGTCTTCCCCGTGAGAATCAGAAGGAAACTGCTGCTCGGCCTGGCCACGGCGCTGGTGGCCGCCGGCCTCGTGGCCCCCGCGCTCGAGCCCGCGTACGCGGCGTCGCTGACCGAGGTGACCAGCTTCGGCGACAACCCGGGCCGCATGCGCATGCACATCTACGTACCCGACTCCCGCCCGGCCAGGCCGGCGACGGTCGTGGCCATGCACCCCTGCGGCGGGTCGGGCCCCGCCTTCTACTCCGGCAGTGAGTTCGCCGCCCTGGCCGACCGGTACGGGTTCATCGTGATCTACCCGACCGCGACCCAGCAGGCCGGTTTCGGCAACTGCTTCGACACCTGGTCGGACGCCGCCAAGCGCCGCGGCGGCGGCAGCGACCCCGTGTCGATCGTCTCGATGACCCGCTACGCGCAGCAGCAGTACGGCGCCGACCCCGGCCGGGTCTACGTCACCGGCAGCTCGTCCGGCGGCATGATGACCAACCAGATGCTGGCCGTCTATCCCGACGTGTTCAAGGCCGGCGCCGCGTTCATGGGGGTCCCCTACAACTGCTTCGCCGGTGCGGCGGACTACCCGCCCGGAAGCAGCCAGTGCACCGGCGGGAACATGAACCGGACCCCGCAGCAGTGGGGCGACGCGGTCCGCCAGCAGGCCTACCCCGGCTACTCCGGCCCCCGCCCGCGCGTGCAGTTGTGGCACGGCACCAGCGACACGCTCGTGCCGTACAGCCTGCTCCAGGAGACGATCGAGCAGTGGACCAACGTGTTCGGGCTCAGCCAGACACCCACCTCCACCGACACCCCGCAGGCGGGCTGGAACCGCCGCAGGTACGCCGACACCAGCGGCACCGTCCAGGTCGAGGCGTACAGCATCCAGGGTGCCGCGCACAGCCTGCCCGCCGGCGGCATGGCCGCGTCCGCCATCCAGTTCTTCGGCCTGACCACGCCGCCGAGCCCGACCACGCCGCCCAC
>NZ_SMKJ01000077.1:0-24485 GCF_004348615.1 Micromonospora sp. KC207 | reverse complement strand
GGCCTCCCTGACGAACGAGTCCATCCAGTCCTCGAGCGCCCGGTGACTCTCGGCGTCGCCGCGCAGCGCGACTGCGGCAAAGTTCCCTACCTGGACGTCTGGCTCGGCCTTGAGCACCGCCCAAATGGGGGTGGGCTGGTTCGCGGCCGGGCTGCTCGTCGCCGGCACCGCGTCGACGATGGGCTTGCTGGTGGTGGGCCGGATGGTGCAGGGCTTCGGTTCGGGCCTGCTGTCGGTGGCGCTCTACGTGGGACGGGGCGGGCCGGGTTGAGCGGGGTTGGGCCGCGTGGAGCCGCGTGGAGCCGCAATGTCGGCGAACTAACGGCGTCCGGCCCTCACGATGGCGCAATGTCGGCGACATGGCGGCGGGCAACCGCCGCCCGCTGCTGCCGGTGCGCCTGCCGGGGCGGCTCGGACGGGCCCTGCGCGGGCGGCCTCACCGCCACCGCGGACCCGACGGGCACCCGTACGTGGGCGGACTACCTCGCCGCCACGTACGGGGGACCCGGCGGTAGATGAGAAGTCTCCCCGTTCGACGTCTGCCTACCGTGACGCCATGTTGGTCCTCGCCTCCACCGTGATCCTCTACGTCGCCGGCTTCGTCTTCCTCTACGGGGTGATCCGGCTCGCCGTGCGGCACGCCCTCGAAGACCTGGAGGCGCGCCGGCCCGGCCTGCTGCGCGCCCAGGAGGTAGCCGCCGCGCAGGACCGGACGTTCGTCCGGGAGAACCCGTTCGTCGCGAACGGCTGACCTGCCACCGGTCCCGCCGGGACCGGACTCCGCCCCGGGCGGGCGGGGGATGCACCGAGGGGCTGGCCCGGACACGGGGCTGGGCCAGCCCCTCGGTGGTGTCAACCGGTCCGGCGCGGCAGGCGGCAACCGGCCCGGTGGTAGTCGGTGGCCGGCCTTCCGGAGGCGCGGTCCGGTTCCCGGTGGCGTCACGCCCGCGGGCGGCTTCGTGGGGTGCGAGGATCGCAGCCGTGATGGGAACGCTGAAGACCGAGCCCGCCCGGAGTCGACCGGACCTGCTGGCGCCCCCGGTGGCCGCCGCGATCGGGCGGTGGCCCGCCAGCGCGCCGGTGGACGTCGACCATGTGCTGGTCGCGCCGATCGACGCGGGCCTGGCGGACACCGCCGCCTTCTGTGCGGCGTACGAGGTGGGGCTGGACGTGTCGGCGAACTGCGTCGTGGTCGCCGGTAGACGCGAGGGCGAGATCCGGTACGCCGCCTGCGTCGTCCTCGCCACCACCCGCGCCGACGTCAATGGGGTGGCCCGCCGGGCGCTGGACGTACGCAAGGCGAGCTTCGCCCCGATGGCCGAGGCGGTCGAGCTGACGGGCATGGAGTACGGCGGGATCACCCCGATCGGGCTGCCCGAGGAGTGGCCGATCCTGGTCGACGCGCGGGTGGTCGCCACCCCGTACGTGATCGTCGGCTCCGGCGTGCGGCACAGCAAGATCGCCCTGCCCGGGCCGGCGCTCGGTACACTTCCCGGTGCCCGCGTGGTGGAGGGGCTGGCCAGATTCGCCCAGCCCACGACGTAGACCGATGTCGTTTCACGTGGAACGCAATCGACGTCGATCGTTCGCTCTCGGATCGCCGACCCGGCGCGGTCAGGACTCCCGCTGTTCGACCTCGCGTAGGGCGGCGAGCAGGGTCTCCGGCTCCTGGGCGCCGGTGACGGCGTACTTCCCGGCCAGCACGAAGGTCGGCACGCTGGAGACGCCGAGCTCGCGCGCGGCGGCCAGCTCGGCCGCCACCTCGCGGCGGCCGAGGTTGGACTCCAGGTACTCCCGAGCCTCGGTCTCGTCGAGGCCGACCCCGGTGGCCAGCTTGACCAGGGCGTTCCGCGCGCCGACGTCGATGCCGTCGGAGAAGTGCGCCCGGTAGAGCGCCTCCACCAGCTCGGCGGAGCGGCCCCGCTCGGCGGCGAACCGGATCAGCCGGTGCGCCTCGAAGGTGTTGGCGTGCACGGCGCGGTCGAAGCGCATGTCGAGCCCCACGCCGGCGGCGACCTGGGTCACCCGGGTAACCATCCCCTCGGCCCGCTGTCGGCCGCCGAACTTCGTAGCCAGCGCCTCCACCAGTGGCTTCGGCTCGGAAACCGGTGTCGGGTCGAGCTGGAACGGCCGGTACCTGACGGTCACCTCACCGTCGTACGACTCCAGCGCCTGTTCCAGTCGGCGCTTGCCGATCCAGCACCAGGGGCAGACGACGTCGGCGTAGATCTCGATCTCCATGACCACTGACAACCCGTTGATCAGGAGATCTGTTCCCGGACCTGGCGCTTGAGTCGGGCCAGGATGGCGGTGCCGCCCCGGACGCGCAGCGGGCTGATCGCCTGCGCCAGCCCCATCCGCTGGTAGAGGTCGTCCGGCACGGCGAGCGTCTCCTCGGCGCTCGCCCCGGCCAGCCCCTCGGCGAGGATGCCGGCGAAGGCGCGCGTGGTCGGCGCCTCCGGCGGGCAGTCGAACCAGGTGGTCACCGTCCGGTCCGGGTTCACCTCGGCGCGCAGGAAGAACGCCGTCTGGCACTCGGGGACCTGCTCCATGCCCTTCCGGCCGGCGAGTTCCTCGGGTAGCGGCGGAATGACGTCGGCGTACTCCAGCAGCATCTCCAGCACCAGCTCGCGGGGTGCTGCGGCGAACTCGTCGACGATCTCGGCCAGCTTGGTCGGCATCTCGGGCATCCCGTCAGGCTACCGGCGGTCGATCGGTCACCTTGTCGTCTGTTGCTGGTTAACAAGGGGCCCCTCCTCTACCGGAGGCGTTAAGAAGGGGCCCCTCCTTGCTCAACTCTGCGGGGCCTGCTCGCTGATGTCGCTGAGGGCGGAGTTGGGGTCGAGCTGCATGGCCAGGTCGCCGAGGGAAACGATGCCGACGAGCTTGCGCTCGCTGTCGCACACCAGGATGCGCCGGATACCGCGCTCCCGCATCAGCGCGGCCGCCTCCCCGGCGGTCGAGTGTTGCTCGATCATCACCACCTCCCGGGTGACGATCGAGCCGATCGTGGTGGCGGCCGGATCGCTGCGCTCGGCCACCGCCCGGACCACGATGTCGCGGTCGGTCAGCATGCCGGCGAGGCTCGCGCCGTCGGTTACCACCACGTCGCCGATGTCCGACTCCTTCATCACCCTGGCCGCCTCGTCCAGGGTGGTTTCTGCGGGCAGGTAGACCACCTGCCTGGTCATCACGTCGCTGACCCGGTAACCGGTCATTGGGGCCTCCGAATTACACCTGTGCCGATTCGGTAACCGGTACCCAGTGCGCCGCTCGCTACACCAGGTCTCCCCGGGCGCGCAGCGCCTCGTCGCGCAGCCGGTCGACCAGCCCGGCCACCGGCAACTCCGTCTGCTCGCCGGTGGCCCGGTCGCGCAGCTCGACGTACCCGTCGGCGAGGCGGCGGCCGACCACGACGGCGCGCGGGAGACCGATCAGCTCGGCGTCGGTGAATTTCACCCCGGCGGAGACGTGCGTGCGGTCGTCGACCAGCACCCGCAGGCCGGCGGCGGCGAGCCGCCCGCCGAGGTCCAGCGCCGCGTCGAGCTGCGGCCCCTTGCCGGCCGCCACCAGGTGTACGTCGCACGGCGCGACCGCCGCCGGCCACACCAGGCCCCGCTCGTCGTGGTGCTGTTCGGCGATCGCGGCGACCGCCCGGGACACCCCGATGCCGTAGCAGACCATGGTGGTGCCGAGTGAAGGGCAGCGGTGCGGACGGATGGTCTCGCGCTTCTAGTGCCGCGTCAGGCAACGTTTGCGACGTTCGTCGTTGACCCTGAGCTGGCGGTAGGGCGGCGTGGCACCGTGCATCGAAGCCGAGCGTTATGGGCGCCGTCCGGTGGCGAACCTGAACGCCCCGAGCGCCGAATCGGTCGCGCGCTCGGTCTGCGGTCTGGTTCGCATCACGACGGTGCTGAGTAGGTGCGATCGGGGCACCGATGAGAAATGGCGCTGGCAGTCATCTAAATATGGACCGGTGAACGCGGGGCGCGCATCAAGGGAGAGCAACGAGATGAGACCACTTCGATACTCGATCAACGTCACGCTCGATGGCTGCTGCCATCACGAGGCAGGGCTCCCGCCGGACGAGGAGTCGATGCGCCACTGGACCGCTGAGATGGAACGAGCCGATGCCCTGCTGTTCGGCCGGGTGACCTACGAGATGATGGAGTCGGCGTGGCGGAAGCCGGCCACGGGCACATGGCCTGACTGGATGAATGAGTGGCAGATCCCGTTCGCCGAGACCATCGACCGGGCGAAGAAGTACGTCGTGTCGAGCACGATGAGCGGGGTCGATTGGAATGCCGAGCTGGTGCGAGGCGACTTGGGGCAAGCGGTTCAGCGGCTCAAGCAGGAGCCAGGCGAGGGCCTGTGGGTGGGCGGCGTGACGCTCCCCCTGGCGTTGGCAGATCTGGGACTGATCGACGAGTACGAGTTCCTTGTGCAGCCGGCCCTTGCCGGACACGGGCCGACGTTGCTCGCCGGTCTGCGCGAGCGCATCCAGCTCGAGCTCGTGGACCGCCATGCGTTCCGGTCGGGGGCGATCGCCCTCCGATACCGACCCACGCGAGCTCCGGCTTGACGTGATTTGTCCTGGCACGTTGGCCGCTGCCTTGCGACGGAACGACGGCCGCGCCCTGGCCACCGCACGCGCCCACCACTTGCAGGTACTGCCCTACCGGGCTGCCGCGCTGGGCTTCTTCGCCGCACGACCCGGTCAGCCGGCGTTCCGCCACCACGCCTACCAGCAGGCGGACTACCACTCACCCGACAACCTGGCCCGCCGCGGTCGCGCCCGTCGCCTGGCCCGCCGCCTCGGCGTCACCCCCACCAAGTGGCCCTGGCCTGGCTACGCGCCGCCGATGTTCCCGTCACCCCGATCGTCGGCGTCTCCACGCCCGGGCAACTACGCGAGGCCGCCTGCCGGCTGTACGCTGCGGCTCACTCCCGCCCAACGCCGCCACCTCATCGGCGGCGCTCCGCTGTGTGCGGGGGCGATGTCCTGGAAGCCGTCCGGCTCCTGGCGGGTCCGCCGGCGGCGCGGGCCGACGACTGCGTACCCCGCCGGTCAGGCGCCTGCGGCGTCGAGCCGGGCCAGTTGCTCGTCGCTCAGCTTGACGTCGAGGGCCGGCAGTGCCGCCTCCAGTTGCTCGGGCGTACGCGGCCCGATCAACGGCGCGACGGTCGGCGAGTGACGCAGCAGCCAGGCGAGAACCACCTGGCCGGGTGCGGCTCCCACCTCGGCCGCCACCTGGTTGAGCACGGCGAGACGGGCGACGGTGTCCGGCCCCTCGTACGGCCGCATGATGTGGTGGCCGTTGCGCTTCGCCGGGTCGTCGTAGACGCCCTTGAGCAGCGGCGAGTACGCCACGAGCGTCAGGTCGTCGTGGGTGTTCAGGTAGTCGAGCTGCTCGTCGTCGACGATGGACACATCCGGCAGCCCCGGCCGGCGCCGCAGGTACGAGTGCTGCTGCTGCAACGCCACCGGCGTCGGCCAGCCGTGCGCGGCGCAGAGCTGCCGGATTCGCTCCAGCCGCCAGGTGCGTACGTTCGACCATCCGATGTAGCGAGCCTTTCCGGCCTGCACGATCCCGGCGAGCGCCTCGAGAGTCTCCTCCAGCGGCGTGGCTCGGTCGTCGACGTGGACGTAGTACAGGTCCACGTGGTCGGTGCCGAGCCGGCGGAGGCTGTCGTCGATCGCGTGGCGCAGCGTCTCCGCGCCGGCTCCCTCGAACCGGGTACGCGCGACCTCCCAGTCCGGTTCGTTGCCGGCACCCCACAGGCTGCCCGGATCCTTCATCTTCGCGCTGCCCTTGGTCGCGAGGAACACCTCGTCGCGCCGACCGCTGCGAACCAACCAGCGCCCCAGCAGTTCCTCGCTCTCCCCACCGTGGCTGCCCCTGCGCAGCCACCAAGCGTAGCAGTCGGCGGTGTCGAGGAAGGTGCCGCCGAGGCTGGTGAACCGGTCGAGCATCCGGAACGAGGCGGCCTCGTCGGTGAGCGTTCCCATGAGCATGCAGCCGAGTGCCAACTGACTGACGTGTTCACCGGTGCGGCCCAGCTCCACGGTCTTCATCCGTACTTCCCCCTTCATCGGTACGAACTCCGACCGTAGGAGCTGGAGCGCACTCCAGGTCAACCCGAAGGGGAGCCGACTGTGGCTGGTACGGCAGCACGGCGGGCTGGCGGGGAGCGGGCAACAGACCCTCACCCGGCCAGAAGGCGCCCTGCTCGACGAAACCCCGCACGGCGGCGTCGAGTTGGTTCAGCTGGTGTTGCCGGTCAACGGGCCCCACCCGTTGCGGGGGCGCACCGGCGACGAAGATTGTGTGATGACCACCGCCACCTTCGCCGGCGGGTGGCGGCGGGCGGGTGTCGGCCGGTGACAAACTGGTCGCCGCAGGCAACGGAGGCGTGAGGGAGACGGCGTGCGCTGGCGCAGTTTCGTGGCGGTGGGGGACAGCTTCACCGAGGGCATGGACGACGCGTATCCGGACGGGACCTACCGGGGCTGGGCGGACCTGGTGGCCACCCGGCTCGCCGCCGGGGTCGGCCCCGACTTCCGGTACGCGAACCTGGCGATCCGGGGTCGACTCTTTCCCAACGTGGTGGCTGAGCAGGTGCCGGCCGCGCTGGCGATGAAGCCCGACCTGATCAGCTTCGCGGCCGGCGGCAACGACGTGCTGCGCCGCACCTTCGACCCGGACGTGTTGGCGGCCCGCTTCGACGACGTGGTGCGCAAGCTCCGCTCCGGCGGCGCGGACGTGCTGCTGTTCCGGTTCGCCGACGTGACGGCGCGGCTGCCCGGTCAGCGTCTCGTCGCTCCCCGGGTGCAGTTGCTCAACCGGGCTGTCGGGGAGACCGCCGAGCGGCACGGCGCGATCCTGGTCGACCTCTACGCCGACGACACCTTCCTCAACCCGATGCTGTGGAGCACCGACCGGCTGCACCTGTCGGCGGCCGGGCACCGGAGGGTCGCCGGGCAGGTGCTGACCGCGCTCGGGGTCGGCTGCGACGAGGACTGGCTGCTGGTTCCGCCGCACCCCGCGCCGACGCCGTGGCTGGCCGCCCGCGCCGCTGACCTGCGCTGGGCGGGCCGACACCTGGCTCCGTGGATCAAGCGCCGGCTGACCGGCCGGTCGTCCGGCGACACCGTCACCGCGAAGCGGCCGGTGCTCGGCTCGATCTCCGACTGACGTGCGGACCATCCACGCCGCGCCGCTGCTCCGGCTCGCTCCCGGCGACCGGCCGGTCGCCGACGCGGCGGTGCTGGTGACCGGGGACCGGATCGAGGCGGTGGCCTCGCCGGACGAGCTGGCGGCCGCGTACCCCGGGGTGCGGGTGCGGCGGTGGCCGGGCGTGCTCGGGCCAGCGCTGGTGCACGACGGGCCGCTGCCACCCGCCTCCACCCCGCGCGAACGGGCGCACGCCCTGTTCCGGCTCGGGGCCGCCGCCGTGCTTGCCGTCCACGTGACCGACCCGGGGCTGCGCGCCGCAGCCGTCCGCAACGGGGTCGCGCTGCTCACGTCCGTACGCCCGGCCGCGCTGGTCGCCGGCGGCCGGGCCGACCTGGCCGTCTTCGCCGAGGACGGGAGCTGCGTCGCCACGGTGGTGGCCGGCCGGCTCGTGCACCGCCGCGCCTGACCGTGCCCCGGCTGCCCGGCAGCGGCGTACCTTGGGGGTCATGCCGGTGCCGAGTGATCCGAATCCCCGCCTCCAGTCGTACGCGGACCCGCGGCGGCTCGTCACCACCGAGTGGCTGGCCGAGCACCTGGGCGACGAGGGCCTCGTCGTGGTCGAGTCCGACGAGGACGTGCTGCTCTACGACACCGGGCACATCCCGGGCGCCGTGAAGGTCGACTGGCACACCGAGCTGAACGACCAGGTGAGACGGGACTACCTGGACGCGGCGAGCTTCGCCGAGTTGTGCGCCGTCAAGGGCATCGGCCGCGACGACACCGTCGTCTTCTACGGCGACAACTTCAACTGGTGGGCGGCGTACGCGCTGTGGGTCTTCTCGCTGTTCGGGCACGCGGACGTGCGGCTGCTCGACGGCGGCCGGCAGAAGTGGGTCGCCGAAGGGCGGAAGCTGACCCGGGAGAAGGTCGCCCGGCCGCGTGCCGCGTACCCGGTGCCGGAGCGTAACGACGCGCCGATCCGGGCGTACCGGGAGCAGGTGATGGCGCACGTCGCCGCCGGCCGTCCGCTGGTGGACGTGCGCTCGCCGGGCGAATACACCGGTGAGATGCTGCACATGCCGGACTACCCGCAGGAGGGCGCGCTGCGTGGCGGGCACATCCCGGGCGCGGTGAACAAGCCGTGGAAGTCGGCCGCGAACGACGACGGCACCTTCCGTTCCGCCGACGAGCTGCGCGTCATCTACGCCGACCAGCTCGGGCTGAGCCCGTCCGACGACGTGGTGGCGTACTGCCGGATCGGCGAACGGTCCAGCCACACCTGGTTCGTGCTGCACCACCTGCTCGGCTACCCGCAGGTGCGCAACTACGACGGCTCGTGGACCGAGTGGGGCAACCTGGTCCGGGCACCCGTCGTGAAGGGCGACCAGCCCGGCGGCCTGACCGACTGACCCGCCCGACCGACCGACTGACCCGCGCGGCCGACCCGCTGACCCGGCTCGCTGGCCGGCTGGCCCGTCGGTCAGCCGGCCAGCGAGATCACCCCAGTCAGCTCCGGGACCACCCCGGTGACCCCGCCGGTGTCGGGTCGCCAGCGGATCAGCCCGCCGGGCTGCGTCCGGAGCAGCACGGTTCCGTCGGATTCCCAGCCCTGCACCTCACAACAGCCCTTCCACCGGTCCCGGCCCAGGTCGAGCAGGTGGGTCACCGAGCCGGTCCGGCTGTCCAGCACGGCCACCCCCTCGATCCCGTCCGCGCTGCCGTTGGCGATCCAACCGGACCTCGCCACCCGGTCGCCCCGCTGCCAGCCACGGCCGTAGAACTCGACGATTCGGTACCCCAGCACCGGCTCCGCGCTGCGGACCGGGTGCTGCGTGCGTATCGTGCCGTCCGGCACCGACCTGGTGCGCAGGGTGAGGCGGTCCCGGACGCCGGTGATCTCGACGAGCGTTCCGCCCAGGGCGGCGGGATCCGGGGTCACCAGGCCCCAGGGCGAGACGGCGATCTGGTCGGCGGTGCCCGTACCGGGGTCGAGCAGGTAGGTGTTCCGGTCGTCGCCGACCAGCAGTCGGCCGCCCGACCAGACGACGTGCTCCAGGTAGCCGGCGAGCGGCAGTCTCCGGACGGCGGCGGTGGTCAGGTCGACCACCAGTACCGCGCCGGTCTGCGCGAACGCCGCGAACCGGCCGTCCGGGGAGAGGCTTCCGGTCTTGAGCGGCACCGCCTCGTTGCCGTCGGCGTCCCGGGTCGGGGCGAGGGTGACCACGTCGAGGGCGCGCACCGTGCCGTCGTCGCCGAGCACCCGGATCTGGCCCCCGACTCCGGTGTCCGGGTCGACCGGTTGCGCCAGCGCCAGCGCCCGGCGGACCGGGCGGCGGGAGAGCGGCACCGTGGCCGGGTCGCCGATCCGTCCGAGCGGGTCACCCGGGTAGGCCAGGTCGGCCGGCATCCGCCGCACGGGTGCGGTGTCCGGCACCGGAGCGACCGGGGCCGTCGGGCCAGGCGCGGCGGAGGCGGGGTCCGTGGGGGGCGGCCCGGCGGAGTGCCGCAGGGCCAGCAGTGCCCCGCCGGTGACCAGGGCGACGGCCAGGGCGACGGCACCGGCGGCGCGTCGGGCGCGCTGGGTCCGGCCGGCCTGCTGCCAGGCATCCACCGCAGGCCGGGTAGGCCGGATATCCTCGGTGGCGACCGTCAGCAACCGGCGTAGCTGCTGCTCCTTCATCCATTCACCGCCAATCCGCCGTTAAGGTCGTCGTCCCGGCCGAGGTCAGGAGCCACCTCGCGTAACCGGCGTAGCGCCGCATGACACTGGCTCTTGATGGTAGTCAAGCGTTGGTAGAAGCCATGCAACCGTTTGGCCGGTAGTTTGGACCGCATGGGAAGGCTGGTTCCGTAGCGTTCTTTTGACCGCCACTATCGGCCGCGTCGTGCTTGTCCGCATCCGCCGCCAGGTTCGCGAAGAGACCTTCCGTGCCTGCGTTGGCCAGGTGCCAGGCCCGGATGGTGATGTCTGCGTCGAGCAGGCCCCGGATCTGATCCCACCTGGGGGCGATCAGGGTATGCCAGGCTGGTGCCGTGACCACGAACGTTCGCGGTGTTGGTCAGGCTGCGCGGGTGGTGGGTTGTCCCCAGCGGTGTTGCACCGCCTGCAGGTCGAGGTCGCCGATGCGCGCGGCGACGTCCCCGGCGCAGCGCAGGAACGGCTGCACGGGCAGCGGCCGGTCGTCGGCCACCGGGTCGACGGCGACCTGGAACCAGGCGGCCAGTGACGCCGCCGGGTCGGCATGGGGATGGTCCTGTCCGGCGTCGTTCATGCCCCACAGACCCGACACTGCCCGCCGCCTGTCCGCGGCGGTCGTGGGAGCAGCGGTGGAGGTGTCGGCGAGCCATCCCATCGCCAGCGACCTCTGGTGGAACAGGATGTACGCGTCCTGGTCCTCATCCGGACCCCGCCACGGATGCGGCGCCAGCTCACCGTAGACAGCGCGAACATGGTGCCCGCGAAAGCGCGGGCAGCATGTTCCAAGCCGGGCTGGGCTTCCCCGCGGTCGTCCGCCAAACGGTTACCGATCACCTATGCGCAGACGAACCGGCCAGCAGCGCGTCTCACTGCCTCGTCCAGGACGAGACGCCAGCGGTCAAGGTCCAGGGCTGCGGCCCACGGCCTTTGACTGTCCTCACGGGCGATCGGTGATCAACGCAATGGCCGTCCTCATGCCTACGCCACGCCCAACGCCGAAGCCAAGCGACGTTGGAGTATTGGGGCAGGGCCGCCTGGCCCCGCAAGGAACAAGAATTCCGCCAATCCGCGTCCACGCCGCATAGGCCGAGATCATGCCGAGCCCGTTTGTGGTCGTTAACAACTTTCTGCCGACCTGGACAGTCATCCATCGATGTGAAACTATTGCGAATGGCGACATGGCGGTGGTGAGTTGCAGAAACGGGAGGTACCGAGCAGCATCGCATGGACTGCACTGCGAGATCACACCTTTAGACGCTTACCCGATATCATCCCCGCTTGAGCGATAACTCTATGCCGCCGAGGTGCTGTTCATTCGCTTTGGCGTCTCTTCTTCGCTGTCGATTATTGACTTGCATCCGCGTGCGAGCGCACTGTAACTGCCGTTTGATTGGGGGCATGATCGCATGTGCCCGTATTTTGAGCCGTGGCAAAGGGCGGTAGGGGGACTGTGTAGTTCTGTGCCTCGACTTACGGGGAGCGTGAAATGACGATGCGATTCTGGGGCCGTGTGATGGTCGGCAGTGCATAGCCGTGGAATCGCGAAGGCGGCACGTTGAGCGCCACCGTGAACCAAGAAACGTGTAACGACTAACAGTGTGGAGATTCTTTTGGCGACGAACGTCCACGAGCTCGTAGAAGACAGCTTCGTCTTTCGCCGCGTTCCCGATTTCGGTCTACCTGATGATGATTATGCTAGGACGTTGGACAACTTGGTGCAGGCCAATGTCGACGTTATAGTCCACACGCGCGACGGCCGTGTTCTACTTGGTTATCGGAAGGATTTACCCCTACGGGACATGTTCTGGGTGTTCGGCGGTCGGATGAAGGTGGGGGAAACGCTTGTCAACGCTGCTGCGCGTGCACTCAAACGTGAACTCGGGCTCGATATAGGACAGAAGCCGGTCGTCCTAAACCACATCTACAACGTCATGTGGGGAAGTAGAAGTGTTGCTCCGGAGAAGCGCGGCTTCCAAACACTACTCAGCCTCATGACATATGAATGCACCGACGACGAAGCGCGGTCTCTGGCTGCCGCAGATAAAACACACGAGTGGGTTCGTTGGTACTCGAGAGCGGAGTTGCATGAGATGGAGGCCCGCCGCTCTGTTCATCTACATCCATTCCTTCCCATTATCTTGCGTAACGCGGGCCTCTTCTGACACTTGAACATTTGGAGGGAACGTGAAATGCCGCTCCTGCCAAAGCGTTGACTTAATAGAGGTTCTTGACCTCGGCAACCAGTATCTGAGCGACTTCCGATATGACGATGTCCGCCCACCTCAGTGGCCGCTCGCACTCCTGCTCTGCGGACAGTGTGGTCTGGTGCAGCTGCGGGAAACCACCCCGCGCGAATTGATGTACCACGACCGCTATGGCTTCCGGTCGGGGACCAACGAGGCGATACAGTCAGACCTTCGGAACATCGTCGATCACGCGCTCAGCATTCACCCTCGTGCCCAGAAGTGGCTCGACATTGCGTGTAACGACGGAACGCTACTGTCCTTCGTGCCCTCGAAAGTTCACCGTGTAGGTGTCGACCCTGTGGCGACGTTCGAGCCGGAATCACGCCAGCATGCCGACCGCATTGTCGTCGACTACTTCAACTCCGAGCGTTTCACCAGTGCAGGAGACGACCGGCAGTACGAGCATTTCAACGTCATCACCAGCGTGTCGATGTTCTACGATATCGACGATCCAAATGAATTCGTGGCCGATGTAGCGAAGGTTCTTGCGCCAGATGGGATCTGGCTCATCCAACAGAACTATGCACTGGCCATGCTGGAACTCGGGGCTGTCGACAACGTGTGCCATGAACACATCACCTATTGGTCCCTTACAGCGTTGGAGTGTCTGCTTCATCGGCACGAAATGGAAGTCAACGATGTCCAACTATCGGACGTTAACGGTGGCTCCTTCCGCACAGTAGTATCGCGGCGCGGTTCACGACCCGTCAGCCCATCGGTTTCCAGCCAGCGGCAACGTGAAGCCCAGCACCGGCTGCACGAACCTGACGCTTGGCGTAGGTTCTCGTCTAGGGCTCTGCAAGCCTTCGACGAGCTTCGCCAGCTCGTATACGACATCAATTCACGTGGAGAACGCTGCTACATCTACGGGGCTAGCACACGAGGCGGAACAATCTGGCAGGCCGCCGGACTGACGGTCAAGGACCTGCCATTCGCCGTTGAGCGACAAGCCGCCAAGGTCGGTCGAAAAATCGCCTCGATCGGTGTCCCGATCATCTCTGAGGAACAGGCCCGCGCCGAGCATCCGGAGTACATGATCGTGGCGCCGTGGTTCTTCCGCGATCTTTTCATCGAGCGGGAGCACGACTACCTAAAAAACGGAGGAAGGCTAATCTTTCCGCTACCCGACCTTGAAATCGTGAAACTGTGACAGATCACTAACAACGCGAACTGGATAGAAGCGGCTGCGTGTTTCGGAGTGGCGCACCCGCACTGCCCCGACGCTTAAGCGCGCCGACCCATGTCCGGAGATGAGGTACTCGTCCACGACGCAGTGGAGCGAAGTAAGAGACGGTTCATCACGAGGAGTTATCCGTGCCACGCGCTCTGATTACGGGAATCACCGGCCAAGATGGAATATATCTGGCCGAGTTCCTTGCACTGAAGGGATACGAAATCTTCGGCCTGCTCCGTGGCCAGAACAATCCCAAGGCGACGGCTGTCCAGCAAGCTGTTCCCTCGATCAAACTCTTGGGCGGCGATCTCCGCGACCTCCCAAGCTTGATTGGGGCCATGGAGATTGCCAAACCTGACGAAGTCTATAACCTCGGCGCTATTAGCTTCGTCGGGCTATCCTGGGACCAAGCCGAGCTGACTAGTGGAATCACTGGCATGGGGGTGCTACGGGTTCTCGAGGCTCTTCGCATCTTCACGCAGAACGACATGTCTCGGATACGCTTCTATCAGGCGTCGAGTTCAGAGATGTTCGGTAAGGTCCGCGAGGTGCCGCAGCGCGAGACAACGGCCTTTCACCCGCGCTCACCGTACGGCGTCGCCAAGGCTTTTGGTCACCACCTCACGGTCAACTATCGGGAGTCGTACGGCGCGCACGCCTGCGCCGGGATCCTGTTCAACCATGAGAGCCCACGCCGTGGCCACGAGTTCGTCACGCGAAAAGTAACCCGCGGAGCGGCGCGCATCGCCCTGGGACTGCAGGACCGACTCGTTCTAGGCAACCTCGAAGCGCGTCGGGATTGGGGATTCGCCGGCGACTACGTCGAGGCGATGTGGCTGATGCTGCAACAAGAACGGCCAGAAGACTACGTCATTGCCACCGGCCAGACACATTCGATCCGAGACCTCCTCGATATCGCCTTCCAACGGGTTGGTATCCCGAACTGGCAATCTCACGTATTGCAGGACCCACGCCTATTCCGCCCCGCTGACGTTGACCTGCTCGTCGGCGACGCTTCACGCGCCCGCGATGAGCTCGGCTGGAAACCCCGCGGCGACTTCCGCACCCTCATCGAAATGATGGTCGACGCCGATCTCGCCGACGGGGAGCAGAACGAAAAGCAAGCGGCCGGGAGTGGTAACCGCCACCGCTGAAAAAGTCGGCCACCTCAGGGCTAGAGCGACCTGAAACGACGCAGCACTCGCTGTAGTCGGTGATGTTCGACCATACAGATCTTGAGTAGCTAGGTTCGTCCGTTGTGGTTTGTGTGATGGTCTTGGGCTGGGGTAGATCGATGGGATGAGGTATCTCGATGGAGGTGGGTTGTCCGGGCGGGGGCGGGCGAAGCGTGAGGCGGTACGACGGCAGGCTGCCAGGTGGTTCGCCGAGGATGTGTCGGTGCCGGAGATCGCGGCGCCGGTTGCGGGTGTCGCAGATCGCGGTGTACGGGTGGCGTAAGCGGTGGCGGGCTGGTGGTGAGCAGGCTCTGGCTTCGAACGGGGTCTCGGTGCCGGCTGGATGAGGGGCGGTTGCGGCGGCTGGCCGATGCCCTGGAGCAGGGGCCGGCGGCGCACGGCTTCGGTAGTGATCAGCGGTGGACTCTGGCGCGGGTGTCGGACCTGATCGCTCGGATGTTCCACACCCGGTACACGCTGCGTGGCACGGCGAACATCATGTACCGGCTTGGCTGGTCGGTGCAGGTCCCGGCGCATCGTGCGGTCGAGCGGGACGAGGGTGCGGTCACGACGTGGCGGCGGGAGACGTGGCCGGCGGGAAAATGGTAGCGGGGCAGCGGCGGGCGTGGCTGGTCTTCGAGGACGAGGCAGATCAGACGCTGCGCCCACCGGAGGCACGCACCTGGGAACGACGCGGGCACACCCCGGTGGTCTTGGTGTCGGGCAAGGGCTCCGGCCGCGTCTCGATCGCCGGGCTGACCTGCTACCGGCCCGGCCAGCGGTCCCGGCTGATCTACCGAACGATCACCCATCGCGGCCGCAAGAACGAGCGCCGCAGCTTCAGCGAACGCGACTACATCGCCCTGCTGGATGCCGCCCACCAGCAGCTCGACGGCCCGATCGTGTGCGTCTGGACAACCTGAACACCCACATCAGCGCCGCCATGCGGCAGATGGTCGACGCCCGGGACTGGCTGACCGTCATCCGGCTACCCGCCTACGCCCCGGACCTGAACCCGACTCAAGGCAGTGTGGTCCCACCTCAAACGCAGCATCGGCAACCTCGCCGTCACCGGCGTCGACCACCTCCGCGCGATCATCCGCAACCGGCTCAAGAGCATCCAGTACCGCACCGACCTGCTCGACGGCTTCCTCGCCCACACCGGACTGACCCTCAAACCCGACACAACCTGACCATTCAAGATCTGTAGCGACGGAAGGACAGCGAGGCTCGTGCGGCCGGCCAATGGCGACAAGCTTTGCACCTGCCACGACCCGCGCTTCGGAAGAGATCGAAGAGAAGTTCGCGCCGGTATTCGATGGGCACGATCGTTGTTCGAAGTGAAGTTTGTCGAAGAGTGCTATAGTAGCCAGAACACTCGACTGTCCAGTTGTCAAGGAAGGGCGACGAGCGTTGAGCCGTAGAGGAATCGCTCCAGCCGCAGTGCTTGGTGGCGGTGACCTCCGACGTCTTGATGCAGGTGGCAGGCGGTGAATCCGCTCCTGGCTCACGGCACGTGTGGCACGTACATGTACATCGTTACACCCACCGACTGACAAGGTCTCGCAGTGCTCAAGAGTTCGACTGCGCTGGACGACAGGCGCTCCCACGAGGAGACCCGCCGGCGTAATCTGGGCGCCCTGCTACGCCACGTCCACCTTGGCGGCCCCATGTCACGCGCGGTGCTGACTGAGCGGATGGGAGTAAACCGCAGCACCATCATGGGTCTCACGGCAGAACTCGTGTCGGCCGGCCTGGTTTACGAAGAACTTCCAGCAGAGACTGGCAAAGCCGGCCGGCCGTCGCTTGTGGTCCGACCGGCCTCGGATCGGGTGTACGTACTGGCATTCGACGTCGCCGTCGACCGGCTGGTCGCCGCTCGAGTTGCGCTGGGCGGCACGATCCTGGACCGCCGCGAGGCGGTCCGGCTGCGCGCTGGAGTCGACCTCGAAACCGTGGCCGGGGTGCTCGGCGAGTTCGGTCGCCGGCTGTACGAAGCGGCACCATCGGAGGCGGTGTGTGTTGGCGTCGGCGCGTCGTACTGCGGAATGATCCGACGCGCAGACGGGATGGTGCGCTTCGGACCGGACCTGGGATGGGTCGACCAGGCATTCGGCCCAGAACTCGGCCGTCAACTGCCCCTTGACCTGCCAGTCCTGGTCGGCAACGAGGCCCATTTAGGTGCGTTGGCGGAGCACGTGCGTGGAGCCGGCATCGCCGTCCAGAACCTGATCTACCTACACGGCGATGTTGGCGTCGGTGGCGGAATCATCGTTGGCGGTGACCTACTCGACGGTCACGGCGGGTACGGCTCCGAGCTTGGACACATGTTGGTGAACCCGCACAACGGCCGTCCATGCGGATGTGGCTCGTACGGCTGTCTGGAGGCGGAGGTGGGCGAGCGCGCCCTGCTCGACGCCGCCGGCCGGCCACCGGAACTCACCGGCCGCGACGCTGTGCGGGCCGTGGTCGACGCCGCCGCCCACGGCGACGCGGTAGCCCAGGACGCACTGCGGTGCGTCGGTGACTGGTTGGGTATCGGAGTGGCCAATCTAATCAACCTCTTCAACCCTGGCATGGTCATCTTCGGTGGCATGCTCCGCGAGATCTACCTCGGATCAGCGGCCCACGTCCGCACACGTATCACCGCCAACGTGCTCGCGGTCTCCCGGGAGGAGGTCCAGCTGCGGATTTCCGCACTCGGCGACGACGCCACCCTGATCGGCGCAGCGGAACTTGCCTTTTCCGAACTGCTTGCCAACCCCAGCAAGTACCGACTCACATGATGAGTAGACACCCACAGGTCAAATAACCGGGTGACCTACACCCGGTGTCCTTGCCGACATTGCAGGCTCCCAACCTCGTCGATGACCGAGTCGACCTGCGAGCCGAGTGCGGGGTTCTCCTCTCCATACGGCTCTCGTCTTCCCGAGCGTCGGTCACACAGGTCGCCCACCGGTCGACGAGGATGAAGCACATCAGCAAGGCGTTGCGGTGGCGGCCGAAGGTGCGGCGTTCGCCCTTGAAGCTGGCGCGCAACAATGGTTGGGCGGTCCGGCCTCCTTGTTTCGGGGCGGACGGCGGGCAGCCACGCGTCGGTGATCACCGGTACGGTGAGCGCCGGCATCGGACCGGGGAGCAGCAGCGTTGGACCGCACCTTCCAGGTCGACCTCCGAGGCGTGGTCGATCTGCTCAGCCATCATCTGTACGGCAGCCCACGGGTCTACATCCGTGAGCTCATGCAGAACGCCGTGGACGCGATCACCGCGCGCCGGGCGAGCGAGCCTGACGCCCCGGCGCTGGTGCGCATCGAACCGCCGGAGCTGACCGCCGACGGGACGCTGCGGGTGCACGACAGCGGCATCGGCCTCACCGAGGCCCAGGTGCACGAGCTACTGGCCACCATCGGCCGCAGCTCCAAGCGGGACGAGCTGGGCTTCTCCCGGCACGAGTTCCTCGGTCAGTTCGGCATCGGGCTGCTCTCCTGCTTCCTGGTGGCCGACGAGATCCGCGTCGTCACCCGGCACGCCGGCGAGCCGACCGTCCTCTGGACGGGGTACGCCGACGGCCGGTACGCCGTCGAGGCCGCGCCGGCCGGGCAGCAGCGCCCGGAGCCCGGGACCACCGTGACGCTGGTGCCGCGCCGCGCCGCCGACCAGTGGTTCGCCACCGCGACCGTCACCGAGCTGGCCCGGCTGTACGGGTCGCTGCTGCCGGTCACCGTCCGGGTCGGCGACGTGGTCACCACCACGGGCGAGCCGCCCTGGCCGACCGCCCCGGGTACGGGCCCCGACCGTCCGGCCCTGACCCGGTACGCCCGGCGGCTCCTCGGCGTCGAACCGTTCGACGTGGTGCCCCTGTCGGTGCCCGAGGCCGGCCTGACCGGCGTCGCGTTCATCCTGCCGACCCCGGTGAACCCGGCGGCGCGGGCCGGTCACCGGGTGTACCTCAAGCGGATGCTGCTCACCGAGCACGCCGACGGGCTGCTGCCCGACTGGGCGTTCTTCGCCCACTGCGTGGTGGACGCCAGCGAGCTGCGACCCACCGCCAGCCGCGAGGCGCTCTACGAGGACACCCTGCTCACCGCAACCCGGGACGCCATCGGCGAGCAGGTGCGCGGCTGGCTGGTCCGGCTGGCCCGGCACGACCCGCGCCGGCTCGCCGAGTTCCTCCAGGTGCACCACCTCGGCGTGAAGGCGCTCGCCGTGCACGACGACGAGATGCTGCGCCTGGTCGACCAGTGGTGGCCGATGGAGACGAACGTGGGCACCCTCACCCTGGCCGAGTTCCGGCGGCGTCACGGACTGCTCCGGTACGCCGCCAGCCTGGACGAGTTCCGCCAGCTCGCCGCCGTCGCCGCCGCGCAGGACCTGGCGGTGGTCAACGCCGGATACACGTACGACGCCGAGCTGATCGAGCGGTTGCCGACGGTGGACCGGTCGGTGCTCATCGAGCGGCTGGAGCCCAGCGACCTGACCACCCGCTTCGACGCCCTCGACCCGGCCGTGGAGCTGGCCCTGCGGCCGTTCCTCGCCGGGGCGCAGCGGGCGCTGGAACGGCTCGGCTGCGAGGTGGTGATGCGGGCGTACGACCCGGTGTCGCTGCCCGCGCTCTACCTGGTCAGCCGGTCGGCGGCGTTCAACGACCAGCTCGCCGCCACTCGGGACCGGGCCGACGAGCTGTGGGGCGGGGTGCTCGACGCGCTCGCCGCGTCCGCCCCGCCCGACCGCCCGCAACTGGTGCTCAACCACCGCAACCCGCTGGTCCGCCGGGTGACCACCCTCGACGACCCGGAGCTGGTCGGGCTCGCCGTCGAGGCGCTGTACGGGCAGGCCCTGCTACTCGGGCACCACCCCATCCGCGCGGCCGACGCCGCGCTGCTGAACAGTTCCTTCCTCGGCCTGCTCGGCCGGGCCGTACCGGGACGGGAGTGAGGGTCGCCGATGAGTGACGACGATCTGTGGCGGATGCTGCACGAGAGCACCGGTATGCCGTACGGCGTCGGGCGCACGGCCGCGCTGGAGCAACTGCTGCGCCGCGCCGACGGCGGCGACGACCGGCACCTGGCGTTCGCCGTCCGGATGCAGGCCACCACGGGGTACGTCTACGGCGGCGAGCCGGCCAAGTCCTTCGTCACCTTTTCCTGGTGCCTGGCCGAGTTCGACCGGGATCCGCAGCCCTACCACCAGCGCTACGCCCACCAGCTCCTCTGGCACTTCAAGTACATGGTCAACGCCATGCTGAAGTTCTCCGAGCTGCCGCTGGACCGCACGTACGCGGTGCTCGACGACATGGAGCGCCGGTATGCCGACGCGGGGCACAGCCTCCAGGCCGTGCACAAGCACCGCTACCTGGTGGCCGACCACGTGGGCGACGCCGAGGCCGCCGAGCGGTGGTACCGGGAGTGGCTGACCGCCCCGCGGGACGAGCTGTCCGACTGCGCCGGCTGCGACCCCACCACCCAGGTCGCCCACCTCGCCGACGTCGGCCGGCACGACGAGGCGGTGGCGCTGGCCGAGCCGGTCCTCGCCGGCCGGCTGACCTGCACGGAGCAGCCGCAGGCGATCCTCACCGCGCTGCTGGTGCCGTACCTGCGCACGGGTCGGGGCGATGCGGCGCGGGACGCGCACCGGGAGGCGTACCGGCGGCTGCGGGGCAACCTGTCGGACCTGTGGGACATCGGCGACCACGTCGAGTTCTGCACGCTGACCGGCAACGAGGCGCGGGCCGTGGAGATCGTCGAGCGGCACCTGGACTGGCTGGACCGCGCGCCCACCCCGGCCGCCGCGATGCACTTCGCGGCGGCGGCCTCGGCCGCGCTGGGCCGCGCGGCCGAGGCCGGCGACGTCACCCTGCACCGGCGGGCGGCCGGCGACCGTCCGGCGGGCGAGGTGTCCGCCGCCGCGCTCGCCGCCGAGCTGGCCGCCACGGCGACCGCGCTGGCCGAGCGGTTCGACGCCCGCAACGGCACGGCCCACCAGTCGGAGTGGGTCGCCCGGCGGCTGGCCACCGGGCCCGGCGAGCACCTGCCGCTGTCGGCCAGCCTGCGCAATCGTCCGGCCCGGCCGCCGGAGCCGGCGGCGGCCCCGGCGGTGACCGTGCCGGCCGAGGCCACCGCCGACGAGCTGCTCGACCTGGCCGACGAGTGCTGGCGTACGCACGACCGGGCGGGGTTCGCCGCCGCGCTGGCCGCCTACGACGGGCGGTTCGGCGCGAGCGGTCAGCCGGCCCGGACGGCGGCTCGGCGGCTGGAGCTGCGGGTCGGCGAGCTGACCGACGCCGACGGCCCGCAGGCGGCGCAGGAGGCGAACCGGGCGGCGCTGGCCGCGTACCGGGAGCTGCCGGACCAGGTCCGGGAGCAGGTGGTCGCCGGCCGGCTCGGGGTGCTGCTCTGCCTGACCGGCGACGGCGAGGAGGGGCTGGCGCTGGCGCGAGGCTCCGCGGACTTCCTTGCCGGCCACGGCGACGTCCGGGAGCGGGCTGCCGCGCACGACCGGCTCTCCCTCGCGCTGGCGCACCTACAGCGCTGGGAGGAGGCGCTGGTCGCCGCCGACCGGGCCGCAGCCGAGGCCGACGGCGACCCGTGGCTGGCCGCCCGGGTGGCGCTGCACCGCGCCCACGTGCTGGAGGAGTTGGAGCGGCCGGCGGAGTTCCGGGCGGCGGCCGAGCTGGCCCGCCGGCTCGCCCGGGAGGTGGGCGTGGGTGAGCTGGTCACCGCCGCCACCCTGGCGTACGCGCGGGCGACAGACGACCCGGCCGAGCGGGTGGCCGCCTGCGACGAGGCGTTGGAGACGGCCCCGGCGCAGGCCCGGTTGCCGGTGCGGGTGTTCCGGGCGCGGGCCCTGCTGGGCGCGGACCGGGCGGCCGAGGCGGTGGAGGACTTCGCCGAGGCGGTGACCCTCTGCGTGGAGCAGGGCGCCGACGGGGACGCCTTCCTGCGCTGGGAGCTGGCGAACGCGTACCGGGTCGCCGGGCGGGCGGCGGAGGCGGCCGAGGTGGCGGAGGAGGCGGTGCTCGGGCTGGACCGGCTCGGGGCGCAGGCCGAGGCGGACCGCTGCCGGCACCTGCTGGCCGGGATCTACGTCGACCTCGGGGAACTGGACCCGGCGCTGGTCCTGCTCGACCAGCTCGCCCGCAACCTCGACGGGCCGGACAACCTGCCGCACCGGGCGCAGGTGCTGGAGGAGGCCGGCGGCCTGCTCTACGACGCCGACCGGGACGCGCTGGCCGCGCAGCGGTTCGCCGAGGCGGCTGCCGTGTATCGGCTGGCCGGGGCGCCGGTCGACGAGCTGCGCGCCCGCCGCCGGGAGGCGGAGGCCCTGAACTGGTCCGGGGACGTGCCGGCGGCGGTCCGCGCCGTCGAGGTGGTGGACGGGCTCGCCGCCGCGCTGACCGGTCGGCCGGAGCAGCCGCCGGTGGTGACGTACGAGGTGGGGCTCGCGGCCGAGGCCGGGGCCCGGGTGCTGGCCTCCGACGACCGGCCGGTTGAAGGGCTGGACCGGCTGGCCGGGGTGCCGGCCCGGCTGCGGTCGATCGAGGCGTTCGGCGAGGCGGCCCGGGTGGAGCTGCTCGGCTGCGAACTGCTGGTGCGCGCCGGCCGGCCGGGCGAGGCGGAGCCGCTGCTGCGGGAGGTGCTCGGCGGCCTGCCCCCGGGCTCCCGTCCGGCGGCCCAGGCCGCGTGGCTGCTCGCCCGGGTGCTCGACGAACTGGGCCGCCCGGACGAGGCGGCGGCAATCCGCGCGGAGCACGGCCTGGCCGGCGACGACGACTGACGGTGGCCCGACCGGCGGTGGTGCCGGCCGGGCGGCCGGTGGGTAACCGAGGCGACGTCCCGAACCGCGCCAGGTCTACGCTTGCCCGGTGACGGTGGAACAGCGGGCACGGGGGTCGGCGGGCGGCGTGGCTGGCAGTGGGCGACGGCGGTCGCGACGGGACGAGATCCTGGAGATCGCGGTCGGGCTCTTCGCCGCGCGGGGCTACCACGGGGTGTCGATGGACGACATCGGCGCGGCGGCGGGCGTCACCGGCCCGGCCCTCTACCACCACTTCGCCGGCAAGGAGGCGATGCTGGCCGCCGCGCTGATTCCGGTCAGCGAGGGGCTGCTCGACGGCGGGCGGGAGCGCGCCGCCGGCCACCCCGACGACCCGCGCGGCGCGCTGGAGTCGCTGATCGACTTCCACGTCGAGTTCGCGCTGGCAAACCCGGCCGTGATTGCCCTGCACCTGCACGAGCTGGACCGGCTGCCGGACGAGCCGCGCCGCCGGATCCGTCGGCTCCAGCGGCTCTACGTGGAGCAGTGGGTGACGGTGCTGACGGCGCTGCACCCGAGCCTGCCCGACGGCGAGGCGCGGGTGTTGGCGCACGCCGCCTTCGGCCTGATGAACTCGACGCCGTTCCTCGGCGGTGAGGTGGACCGGCAGCGGCGGGCCGCCCTGCTGCGCGCGGCCACCCTGGCCGCCCTGCTCGCCGAGGCCGACGTCTGAGCCGCTGTCCCGACGCCTGAGCCGGTAGTCGAGGCTTGACTCGTGGACGGCTTGTCACCCATGGTTCCCTGGCATCGTCCCCACCCTGGACGCTGGAGGAGAACATGATCGAGTCGCTGCTGGTGGCCAACCGCGGCGAGATCGCCCGTCGGATCATCCGAACCGCGAACCGGCTCGGGATCCGCGCGATCGCGGTCCACTCGGAGGCCGACGCCGGCCTGCCGTTCGTGACCGAGGCCGACGAGGCGGTCTGCGTGGGCCCGGCCAACCCGGCCCAGAGCTACCGGAACGTCGAGGCCATTCTCGCCGCCGCCAAAGCGACCGGCGCGCAGGCGATCCATCCCGGCTACGGCTTCCTGTCGGAGAACGCCGACTTCGCCCGTACCGTCGAGCGCAGCGGGCTGATCTGGGTCGGACCCGGCGCGGACGCGATCACCGCGATGGGCGACAAGATCAACGCCCGGAACCTGATGGCGGCGGCCGGGGTGCCGGTCGCACCCGGCACCACCGAGCCGGCCGCCGACCCCGACGCGGCGGTCGCCGCAGCCGCCGGGATCGGTTACCCGGTGATGGTCAAGGCCGCGGCGGGCGGCGGCGGCATGGGCATGGGCGTGGCCGCCGACGAGGCCGCGCTGCGCACCGAGTACGACAGGGTGCGTGCGTTCGCCGAGCGGATGTTCGGCGACGGATCGGTGCTGATCGAGCGGTACTTCCCCCGGGTGCGCCACGTCGAGGTGCAGATTCTCGGCCTGGCCGACGGC
Organism: Micromonospora sp. KC207; assembly: GCF_004348615.1. Lineage (NCBI taxonomy): Bacteria > Bacillati > Actinomycetota > Actinomycetes > Micromonosporales > Micromonosporaceae > Micromonospora > Micromonospora sp. KC207. Next base: position 768 of record NZ_SMKJ01000077.1, on the reverse strand, counting down.
CGGGTCGTGGCGCTCGGCGAGCGCGAGTGCTCGGTGCAGCGGCGCAACCAGAAGCTCGTCGAGGAGTCCCCGTCCCCGGCGGTATCGCCCGAGCTGCGGGCGCGGTTCCTGGCCGCCGCCGTGCGGGCCGGCGAGGCGGTCGGCTACCGCAACGCGGGCACGGTCGAGTGCCTGCTCGATCCCGCCACGCAGGAGTTCTTCTTCCTGGAGATGAACACCCGGCTCCAGGTCGAGCATCCGGTCACCGAGCTGGTCTACGGCGTGGACCTGGTCGAGGAGCAGCTACGGGTCGCCGCCGGCCTTGCGCCGACGTTCGACCCGGACGCGCTCGCCCCGCGCGGCCACGCCATCGAGCTGCGGATCAACGCCGAGGACCCGAAGCGCTTCCTGCCCGGCCCCGGCGCGATCACGACGTGGCGCGAGCCGGGCGGCGAGGGCGTCCGGGTCGACTCCGGCTACGTCGCCGGCAACAACGTGACCCCGTTCTACGACAGCCTGCTGGCCAAGTTGATCGTCAATGGCAGGGACCGGGCGGAGGCCGTCGAGCGGGCCCGCGCGGCGGTCGCCGCGTTCGAGGTGGCCGGCCCGAAGTGCAACCTCCCCTTCTTCGCGGAGCTGCTGGAGAACGAGGAGTTCCTCTCGGGCGACTACGACACGGGCATCGTCGGCCGGATGCGCTGACCGCCCCGACGCGTAGGTGATCAAGAGGTTTGTCCTGGTGTGAACCCGCGACGTCGACGCAAGTCTCTTGATCAACCTCGCTGGGTG
>NZ_SMKJ01000076.1:0-24509 GCF_004348615.1 Micromonospora sp. KC207 | reverse complement strand
GGCCGCCCCGCCCCGGCGGCTGGTGATCGTCGGCTGACTGCCTGCCCGGTCAGCGGGGTCGTTCCCCGGCAAGGCTGCGGCTACCGGGCGGCCGATAGACTCTTGGCTCATGAGTGCTGAAGAGGACACGGCCAACCACGGCCGGCTGCTGGCCACGGTGCGGGGTCCGCAGGACGTGAAGCGGATGACCACCGAGCAGCTGGACATCCTCGCCGCCGAGATCCGTGACTTCCTGATCGCCAAGGTCTCCCGCACCGGCGGGCACGTCGGCCCCAACCTGGGCGTGGTGGAGCTGACGCTGGCGATGCACCGGGTCTTCGACTCCCCCCGGGACCGGCTCCTGTTCGACACCGGCCACCAGGCGTACGTGCACAAGATCCTCACCGGCCGGCAGGACGGCTTCGACCGGCTGCGCCAGCGCGGCGGCCTCTCGGGGTACCCGAGCCAGGCCGAGAGCGAGCACGACCTGATCGAGAACTCGCACGCCTCCACCGCCCTGTCCTACGCCGACGGGCTGGCCAAGGCGTACGCGCTGCGCGGCGAGCCGCGCTCGGTGGTCGCCGTCGTCGGCGACGGGGCGCTGACCGGCGGCATGTGCTGGGAGGCGCTGAACAACATCGCCACCGCCGGCAACCCCCTCGTGATCGTGGTCAACGACAACGGCCGGTCGTACGCGCCGACCATCGGCGGCCTCGCCGACCACCTCTCGTCGCTGCGGCTCAACCCCGGCTACGAGAAGATCCTCGACACCGTCAAGGACGCCCTCGGCTCGACGCCGCTGGTCGGCCGGCCCATGTACGAGGTGCTGCACGCGGTCAAGAAGGGCATCAAGGACGCGGTCGCCCCACAGGCCATGTTCGAGGACCTGGGCATCAAGTACGTCGGCCCGGTCGACGGCCACGACGTGGCCGCGGTCGAGTCGGCGCTGCGGGCGGCGAAGCACTTCGGCGGGCCCGTGATCGTGCACGCGGTCACCCGCAAGGGGTACGGCTACCGGCCGGCCGAGGAGGACGAGGCCGACTGCCTGCACGGCCCCGGCGGCGCCTTCGACGCCGAGACCGGCAGGCTGGTCGCCGCCCCGTCGGTGAAGTGGACGCACGTCTTCGCCGACGAGCTGGTCGCCATCGCCGACGCCCGGCCCGACGTGGTGGGCATCACCGCCGCGATGGCCGAGCCGACCGGCATCGCCAAGCTGGCCCGCAAGCACCCCGGCCGGGTGTACGACGTCGGCATCGCCGAGCAGCACGCCGCCACCTCGGCGGCCGGGCTGGCCCTCGGCGGGCTGCATCCGGTGGTGGCGGTCTACGCGACCTTCCTCAACCGGGCGTTCGACCAGGTCCTGCTGGACGTGGCGATGCACAAGCTGCCGGTGACGTTCGTGCTGGACCGGGCCGGGATCACCGGCCCGGACGGGCCGAGCCACTACGGCATCTGGGACATGTCCGTCTTCGGTGTGGTGCCGGGCCTGCGTATCGCCGCCCCCCGGGACGCCGCGACCCTGCGCGAGGAGCTGCGCGAGGCGATCGCCGTCGACGACGGCCCGACCATCCTGCGCTTCCCGACCGGTTCGGTCGCCGCCGACCTGCCGGCCGTGCGCCGCGTCGGCCCGGTCGACGTGCTGGCCGAGGCGGCCCGCACCGACGTGCTGCTGGTCGCGGTCGGCTCGTTCGGCCACCTCGGCATGGAGGTCGCCGCCCGGGTCGCGGAGCAGGGCTACGGGGTGACCGTGGTCGACCCGCGCTGGGTCCGCCCGGTCCCGGCCGAGCTGGTCGAGCTGGCCGCCGGCCACCGGCTCGTGGTCACCGTCGAGGACGGCGTGCGCGTCGGCGGCGTCGGCGACGCCCTCGCCCAGGCCATGCGGGACGCCGACGTCCGGGTGCCGCTGCGGGACCTGGGCGTGCCGGCCGACTGGCACCCGCACGGCACCCGCGCGCAGATCCTCGCCGATCTGGGCCTCACCGCCCAGGACGTGGCCCGCGACGTCACCGGGTGGATCTCCCGCCTGGACGCGCAGTCCGTCGAGGCGGTCGCGCTGCCCGCCGACTGATCGCATTGCAAGAAGGGGCCCCTTCTCAACGCCTGGCGTCGAGAAGGGGCCCCTTCTCACCGCCCCTTCCCAGACGCCCCTGCCAACCGGTGCCGTCGCTGCGGTGCGGGCGTGCGCTTACGAGGGCGTGCGTGGGGTGTGGGCCGTGCGCCGACGGGGGCGTTGCGGCGGGCGTGCGCTGACGCAGGTGTGGGCCGTGCGGTTACGGGGCGAGTGCCTTCGCAGGCGTGCGGCTACCGGCCGCCGACCGAGCGGTAGTACGTCTTCTCCGCGCCGGCCAGGCTGAACGTGGCCTTGCTCGCCGGCTGCGGCACCACCACCAGCCCCGGCCGGTCGACCAGCCGGGGGGTGCCCGGCGGGACCGACAGCGAGGTGTACCGGTTGGCGCGCCAGCTCAGCACCACCAGCGGCTGCCCCGGCACCGGCAGCACGTACGCCTGCAACGTGCTGGCGCGGTCGGCCGGCGAGAACACCGGCTCGCCCGCGGCCGGGCGGTAGACGACCGCCGTCATCGTCCCCGTGCTGGTCTCCCAGCTCAGCTGCTCCAGGTCGGCCGGGTCGCCCCCGCCGAGGGCGACCTCGCCGAGGGCGCGCACGCTCACCTTCCCCCTCGGCCAGGACTCCGGCACCGAGCGGGGCGCGTCCCGGTCGCCGATGCGGCGCGGGATGCTGCCGAACGGCCCCCGCTCGTCGGCCAGCTCGCAGGTGTCCAGGTCGTCCAGCGCCCGCCGGCCCGAGCCCGTCTCGTCCCGGACCAGGGGATAGCGCGGGTCCGTGGTGGCCGTACCCAGATCGAGCAGGCGGTCGGCGGCCCGACCGCGCGGCAGCGAGCTGGTGGCCCGCAGCGTCGTGGTCAGCGACACGGCCTGGCAGGCCGGAACGTCCACCGGGTCGGTCAGCCCGTCCCGGGTGACGAGGGCGCGGCCCTTGGGGCCGAGCAGCCGCTCCACCCGCTCGGAGAGCAGGTAGCGGCGCCCGGCGCTGGTCTGCACGGGCAGCACGTCGGAGTAGACGAGGTAGCCGGGGTCGGTGTATTCGCTGGCCCGGTCGACCACGTACCGGTCGCCGTGGCGGGTCAGTTGCAGCAGCCAGGAGGCGCTCTCGCCGGGGACGTCGGCGGCCACCAGGGCCAGCGGGGCACCGTCGGCCTCGCCGGACCAGAGGATCCCCGAGGAGGGCAGGTGCGCCCGGTCGTCGACCGGCGACCGCCAGGCCCGGACCGCGTCGGTGACGGCCGCCGTGGCGGCGGCGTCGCCGGCCAGTCCGCCCCGCGCGGGCCACACCCGCAGGGTGCCGTCCATGGTGTCGTATCCCACCGGGAGGGCGTCGGGCTTGCGGTCGGCCACCGGGCCGCAGGCCGTCGCGGTCAGCAGCAGGGCGAGCAGCCCGGTGGCCGTCCCGCCGCGCCGGCGCGCTGAAGCCACCTGTACGCCCCCGTTCGCGTCGCCCGGTCCTGTTGCGTCCCACATGGTACGAGACGGCGTCGGGGTGGGAACCGGCACCTCGATCCCTGCCCGCGAGCTGCGCTTCGACCGCCCACATGGGACGCAACGGTGATTGCCGGGCGTGGCAGCGGCTCCGGTAGACTCCGCCGACTGTGACTCCTGCCGAGCCCCGTGGAGACTTCCCGCCGGTCCCCGACGCTTCCGGGGGCTTCACCGACTCGCCGGTTCGGGCCGGGGCGGTGGCGACCGTCGAGCCCCCGGCCCGCGTGGAGCCCGTGGCCGCCCCGCAGCCCGCCGCCGTGGACCCGTCGGCCGGGTCCGCCGGGGCCGGGGACAGGCGGCGCTGGCGGTGGACCCCCCGGCGGCGGGACCTCGCCGTCTACGGCCTCTTCCTGCTCGCCGCGCTCTGGGTGACCAGCCAGATCTGGATCGATCCCGCCGGCCGGGTCGCCTCGCTGTACAGCAGCGACCCCGCCCAGGTGCAGTTCTTCCTCGCGCACTCGGTACGGGTGGTGCTGCACGGCGAGTTCCCGTTCTACACCGAGCAGTTCAACTACCCCGACGGGGTCAACCTGATGGCCAACACGGCCGTCCTGGCGCTCGGCATCCCGATGGTGCCGGTGACCCTGCTGTTCGGCCCCGCCGTCTCCTTCGTGGTGCTGGTCACCTGCGGCCTCGCCGGCACCGCCGCCGCCTGGTACCGGGTGCTCTCCCGGCACGTCGTGCGCAACCCGCTCGCCGCCGCCGTGGCCGGCTGGTTCTGCGGATTCTCCCCGGCGATGCTCTCGCACGCCAACTGGCACCCGAACATCATCAGCCAGTTCCTGCTGCCGTTCATCGTGTGGCGAGTGCTGGTGATCACCCGTTCCCGGCGGCCGGTCCGCGACGGGGCGCTGCTGGCCCTCCTGGTCACCGTGCAGGCGTTCATCAACGAGGAGATCCTGCTGTTCACGGCGCTGGCCTGCGGGGTGTTCCTGATCGCCATGCTGGTGCAGCGGCCGGGGCTGTGGTCGGCGGCGTGGCGGCCCCTGGGCATCGCCGTGGCGGTGTGCACCGTGCTGGCCGGGTCCCTGCTGGCGTACCCGCTCTACGTGCAGTTCGCCGGGCCGATGGCGTACCACGGGCTCAGTGACGCGGTCCGTGACTACGGCAACGACATCGCCGCGTTCTTCGCCCCCGGCTCACCCACCCTCGGCGGCAACGAACGGGCCAACGTCAACCTCGCCCCGAACTACTCCGAGGAGAACGCCTTCCTCGGCTGGAGCCTCGCCCTCATCGCCGTCGGTATCGTGCTCTGGCTGCGCCGCGAGCCGGTGGTCCGCGCCCTCGCGGCGACCGGCGCGTTCTTCGCGGTGCTCTCCCTCGGCGAGCGGGTGTCCTGGTGGGACCGGGAGCTGTTCACCGGCCCCTGGGAGTACCTGGTGCGGCTGCCGCTGCTCGACGCCGTCGTGCCGACCCGGTTCGGCATGATCACCACCGTGGTGGTCGGGGTGCTGCTCGCGCTCGCCGTCGAGCGGGTCTGGTCGCTGCGTACGGCCGAGGCTCGCACCATGCGTACCCTCGGGGTGGCCGCCCTGGTCATGGCGCTGCTGCCGATCGCACCGATGCCGCTGAAGGTCACCTCCCGTCCGCCGGTGCCGAAGTTCATCACCGCAGACCGGTGGCGCGGCTACGTCGCGCCCGACCAGACCCTCGTGCCGATCCCGGTGCCGAGCATGGGCAACACGCACGGGATGCGGTGGGCCGCCGCCACCAACCTCGACTTCAAGATCCCGGGCGGGTACTTCCTCGCCCCGCGCAACGGCAACACCGGCGACCCGGGCCGGTTCGGCGGCCGGCCCAGCGGCATCGGCGAGCTGCTGGAGGAGGTGGCCAGCACCGGCCGTACCCCGAAGCTCGACGACCGCCAACGCCGCCGCTCGCTGGACGAGCTGCGGCACTGGCGGGCCGCGATCCTGGTGCTCCCGGTGGGCCAGCACAACGCCGAGCCGCTGCGGCGTACCGTCGAGGACCTGGTCGGCCCGGCGCGCCGCGAGCTGGACGTCTGGATCTGGGACGTGCGGGCCCTGACCGACCCGTCGGCCTGATGGCCGAGCCCGCCGCCGACGGCGCGCCGGGCGGGCGGTCCCGGTGGATACGGGGCGTCGACCTTGCCGTCGTCGCCGGCTACCTCGGCCTGGCGGTGCTGCTCACCAGCCGGCAGTGGGGCCGGCCCGACCGGCTGTTCCACCAGGACAACGACCAGATGCTGTTCGAGTGGATGCTCGCCCGGGCGGCCCGCGCCGTCACCGGCGGTGAGCATCCGCTGCACAGCGCGGCCCTGAACGCCCCGGACGGGGTGAACCTGATGGCCAACACCTCGGTGCTCGGGCTGGGTGTGCCGCTGACCCCGGTGACGCTGCTGTTCGGCACGCAGGCGGCCTTCCTCGTGGCGGTGGTCGTCAGCCTCGCCGGCACCGCCACCGCCTGGTACGTCCTGCTGGCCCGCCGGCTGGTCGACTCCCGGGTCGCCGCAGCGGTCGGCGGCCTCGTCTGCGGGTTCGCCCCCGGCATGGTGGCCCAGGCCGGGGCGCACCTGCACATGGCCGCCCAGTTCCTGGTGCCGCCCGTTCTGGCGCTGGTGTTCCGGCCCGACGCCGACCGGGTCCGCCGGCACGGGGTGGCGCTCGGGCTGCTCGTGGCGTACCAGGTGTTCGTCGGCGAGGAGGTGCTGGTCTTCCTGGCGCTCGCCGCCGGCACGTTCGCCGTGGCGTACGCCCTCGTCGACCGCGCGGCGGCCCGCCGGCTGGCACCCGCGTTCCTCGGCCGGCTCGGCGTGGGCGCGCTGGTGGCGGGGGCGCTGCTGGCGTACCCGCTGTGGTTCCAGTTCCTCGGGCCGTACCACTACCGGGGGATGCCCTTCCACGCGCGGGGCTTCCAGCTCGACGCGGCCTCGTTCACCGCCTCGGCCCGGCAGACCGTCCTCGGTGACAGGTACGTGCCCGGGCTGCTCTCGCCGAACCCGACCGAGGAGAACTCGTTCTTCGGGCCCGGCCTGCTGGTGGTCGCCGTGGTGGCCGTGGTCTGGCTGTGGCACCGGCCGCTGGTGCCGGCGCTCGCGGCCGTCGGGGCGTTCGCCGCGCTGCTCTCCCTCGGCGACCCCGTGCGGGTGGACGGCGCGTCGACCGGGCTGCCCGGGCCGTACCGGCTGCTGGCCGGGGCGCCGCTGCTCGACCTCGTGGTGCCGGCCCGGTTCGCCCTGATCTGCGTACCGGTGCTGGGAGTGCTGGTCGCCCTCTCCCTGGACCGGGCCCGGTCGGCCGACGCTTCGGGGGTGCCGGTGCGGCTGCTCTGGGGTGGGGCCGTCGCCGCCGCGCTGCTCCCGCTGGCCCCCACGCCGATCCGTACCGTGCCGGCGTGGCCGGTGCCGGCGTTCGTGGCCGGTGGCGGCTGGCGGGCGTACGTGCCGAACGGGCGGACCCTGGTGCCGGTGCCGCCGGTGACCGGCGCCGGGGTGAGCCCGGCGATGTTCTGGTCGGCCCGCACCGGGCTGGCCTTCACCGCGCCGGGCGGCTACTTCATCGGCCCGAGCGCCGCCGACGATCCGACCGCCCGCTGGGGCGCGCCCGACCGCCCGACGGCGGAGTTGCTGCGCCGGGTGGCCGAGACCGGCCAGGTACCGGTGCTGACCGACGCGGACCGCCGGCAGGCGGTGACGGACCTGCGCCACTGGCGGGCGGCCGTTCTGGTCCAGGGCGGACTGCACCGGGGCGACCCGGTCCGCCGTACCGTCGACCAGCTCGTCGGCCCAGGGCGCGAGGTCGACGGCGCGTGGGTGTGGGACGTACGCCCCCTGACCGGCTGACCGCCACCGCCCACACCGTCAGCGGACGTCCCAGAGCCAGACGTCGTCGACCCGCTGCGGCGGGCCGAGCAGGGCGGTCATCAGCTCACGCAGCACCGCCTCGCGGGGGTGCGCGCCGAGGACGACCACGGACGCGTTCCAGTGGCGCAGGTCCTCGGCGGCCTGCCGGCGGTTCTCCTCGGTCAGCGGCGGCAGGGTGCCGGCGTCCATCGTGGAATAGATCAGCGTGCTGGTCGGCCGGTTCGGGGCGCCGAAGACGCCTTCGCCGTCGGGGTTGGGCCCGATGAAGTAGCCGCCGGGGATCGGGAACTCGTGCCGGGTCAGCGCGCTCCAGCGCAGCGTGGGCAGGCCGTGCACGTTGCTGGGGATCGGCACCGGCACCAGGGTCCGGCCCGCCGGGACGTACGGCCGCCAGCCGCCGGACGTGATGAAGTGCGGCGGCGGGTCGATCCGCTCGGCCGGCAGCGGCCGGGGGATCAGCGGCAGCACGGCGAGCGTGAGCGCCGCGTACCCGACGGGGCGCAGCCAGCGCCGCGACCGGCCGGCGGTCGCGGCCCCGGCCGCCGTCGCCCCGGCCGCCGTCGCCCCGGCCGCCGTCGCCCCGGCCGGTGCCGCGCCGGTCGGCGCGGTGCGGGCGAGCGCGTCCCAGGCGAGGGCGAGCAGCACCCCGACGGCGGCGACCACCACCAGGGCCAGCCGGGTGGGCATCATCATCTCCACCAGCGGCAGGTCGTCCGGGATGTACGCCCACGGCCCGTCGATCGTGGTTTCCGCCCCGTCGAAGCGCACCACCGGGCCGATCGAGGCGACGGTGAACACGACCACCAGCACGGCGACGATCCGGGCGGCCAGCGACCGGCGCACCAGCAGCGCCAGGGCGACCAGCGCCACCAGCACCAGCGGCCAGCCGAACCAGGTGTTCTGCTCGGTCAGGCCGATGGTCTTCTCCACTGCCTCGTCGCCGGCCACGGTGTCCCGGGCGAACGTGACGAAGGCCACCAGGTCCTCGCCCCAGTTGTGGAACACCCCGCCCTGCAACCCCCGGTAGGACTGCGGGCCGTTGAACTGGAACCAGATCGGGTACGCGGTGAGCAGCAACGCCAGAGCGCCGCCGAGGCCGAGCGCGGACAGGAAACCGCGGGCGCGGGCCCACGCCGCCCGGGGCCGCTGCGCCGCGTACGCCAGCACGACCACCAGGCACGCCAGCGCCGTGAGCAGCAGCATCTCCTCGTTGATGAAGATCTGGTACGCCACCAGCAGGCCGAGCACCACGCCGTCTCGCCGCCAGCCGCGCCCCGGCGCACCCAGCAGCAGCACCCGGGCCACGATCAGCGGCAGCAGGTAGTTGGAGACGAAGTTCGGCTGCCCGTTGGCGTGGTGCACGATGCCGGGCGCGAAGCCGAGGAACGCGCCGCCGAGGAACGCCGCCGCTCGCGAGCGCACCAGGTGCCGCGACAGCATCCAGTACGAGGTGGCCGCCGTCGCCGCGAGCGCCCCGCCGAGGTAGAGGGCGTACGTGACCTGCGGGCCGAGCAGCAGCGTCACCGGCGCCAGCGGCAGCGTCGCGCCGAGCAGCGACGTGTTCGCCATCATGTTCACCCCGTCCGGGGCGTTCTGGCGGGTGGAGAAGAGGGGATTCTCCAGGTGCTGCACCGAGTACGCGCCGTGTGCGAAGAGCCACTCGAACCAACTGTGGTCGGTCGGCAGGTGCGACGAGACGCGGTGTTCGACGTCCCCCCAGTAGTTGAGGCACACGAGGACGCCGAGGAGCACGTACGCTCCGATGGCCAGCAGGTCGGCGCGGCCGGGTCGGCGCCAGGGCCGACGGGATGTGCCTGTGCCCGCCGCGTCGGGTCCGGCCGACGCGGTCCGCGTCGCCACGGGTACGGAGTCAGAGTTCAGCGAGGGGTCTACCACCGGCACAGCCACGACGCGCCATCGTACAGGCGCGCTCGCGCGGTCCCGGCCGGCCGGTACGCCCCGGAGCGGCCCGGTGGGACGGTCGACCGGCGGCCGGCCACGGCCCGGGGAGGAGCACCGGTGACCCTCATCGACCTCGGCGAGGCGCGCGGCGATCCCGCCCCGGGTCCGTCGTCCCGGCCGCCCCGGACGGTGGGCCGGCCACTGCGGGTGGCGCTGGCGAGCCTGCTCGCGCTGCTCGCCCTGGCCTCGTCGGCACCCGTGGTGCGTCCCGCGTCGGCGGCGCTCGGCGGCCGGCTGGGCAGCCAGGTCCTCGTCATCGGCGGTCGGGTCTATTTGTTGGAACCGGCGCAGTCCGGTGACGCCGGGGGGCGCGAGGTGACCGTGCACGCGCTGCCCGCCGGCGCGGGGCCCGCCGCCCGGCCGCTGTGGCGCACGACCGTGCCGGGCGTCGGCAACCTGCTGGGCGTGCAGGAGTACGCCGGCCTGGTCCTCTTCACCGGCAACCGGGACGGGCGGGACGTGCAGACCCTCGCCGTGGACGCGGCGACCGGCGAGCGGCGCTGGCAGTGGCCCGGCGACCCGGTGCCCACCGTGGGCGAAGGTCTGCTGCTCGTCGGCGGCGACATCGAGCGGCGGGGCGAGCTGAGGGCGGTGGAACCGTCGTCGGGCAGCGTCCGGTGGTCGCTCCCGGGTCACCTGGGCGGGACGGCCTTCCACAGTCGCGCCGACGACGGCGCGGTCGACCTGGTGGTGCTGATCACGGCCGCCGGCCGGATCGAGCTGCGCGACGCGCTGTCCGGGGCGGTGCGGGCGAGCCTCGCCCCGCCCGCGGGCGGGCGGCGGGGATACCTCCAGGCCACCGTCGCCGGTGACCTGCTGCTGGTCGGGGAGCACGAGCAGCAGCGGCTCCTACGGTTGACCGCGTACGGGCTCGCCACCCTGGACCGGCGCTGGGAGCTGGACCGGCCGCCGTTCGGGTACGCGATCGAGTGCGGCCTGCTGCTCTGCGTGGCGGCGTTCCCGAGCGGGGTGTCGGCGCTGGATCCGGCCACGGGCCAGACCCGATGGGCCAACCCGCGCCTACAGACGGTCCTCGCGGTGCACGGCGACCGGCTCCTCGCGGCCGTCGGCGAGCGGCCGGACGCCCCGATCGGCACCGTCAGGGTGCTGGACGCCGCGACCGGGCGGGAGGTCGCCGACCTGGGGCGCTGGGAAATGGTGCGGAGCCACACCCCGGTCGGGCCCTGGTACGGCGTCCGGCCCGACCGTGGCGGCGCCGGCCTGGTCGTCGCGGAGCTGGACGTGGCGCGGGCGACGGCCCGGCTGCGCGACGTGCTGCCCGGCGCGGCGGGGGACTGCGCCGCCGACGGCCGCGACATGGTCTGCCGTCAGCAGTCCGGCACGTACGGCTGGTGGCGGCTGCCGGCCTGAGGACCGGGCCGGGGTGGGACGCTGGTTTGGTGGCCGGCACTAGGTTGTCGGGAGGTCGGCCGGCGAGGAGGCGGGTATGCGGGTACTGGTGGTCGAGGACGAGCGCAACCTCGCCGACGCGATCGCGCGAGGGCTGCGCAAGCGCGGCATGGCCGTCGACGTCGCCTACGACGGCGACAGCGGGCACGAGATGGCCTTCGTCACCCGGTACGACGTGGTGGTGCTGGACCGGGACCTGCCCGGCGTACACGGCGACCAGATCTGCGCCGAGCTGGCCGCCTCGGGCACCCTGACCCGGGTGCTCATGCTCACCGCCAGCGGCACCGTCGCCGACCGGGTCGAGGGGTTGCAGCTCGGCGCGGACGACTACCTGCCCAAGCCGTTCGCCTTCGACGAGTTGGTCGCCCGGGTGCAGGCGTTGGGCCGGCGGGCCACCCCGGCCGCCCCGCCCGTGCTCGCCGTCGCCGACCTGGTGCTCGACCCGGCCCGCCGGGTGGTGACCCGGGGCGGGACGGCCGTCGACCTGACCAACAAGGAGTTCGGGGTGCTAGCCGAGCTGCTCAAGGCGCGCGGTGCCGTGGTTTCCAGCGAGGAGCTGCTGGAACGGGTCTGGGACGCCAACACCGACCCGTTCACCACCATCGTCCGGGTCACGGTGATGACGCTGCGGCGCAAGCTCGGCGACCCGCCACTGATCGAGACGGTGGTCGGGGCCGGCTACCGCACCGCGGAGGGGGCGTCGTGAGTGCGAGGAGTGAGCCGGGTTTGCGAGCCCCGCAGTCGCGAACTGAGGGGGCGCTTGTGAGTGCGAGGAGTGAGCCGGGTTTGCGAGCCCCGCAGTCGCGAACTGAGGGGGCGCTTGTGAGTGCGAGGAGTGAGCCGGGTTTGCGAGCCCCGCAGTCGCGAGCCAAGGAGGTACGGTGACCGCCGCGCCCCGCCCGCAGGTCCGCCGCGCCTTGCCTCCTTCGGCGTTGCGCCGCCCGGCCGTCCGGCTGAGGCCGACCCTGCGGCTGCGGCTCACCCTGCTCAACGGGGTGCTCCTGGTGGGCGCCGGAACGATCCTGGTGTTGCTGGCCTGGCTGCTGGTCCGTGACGCGCTGCGCCCCACCGACGAGCTGCTGCCCGGCACCACCGTGCTGCTGGCCGACGGCCGGTCCCTGGACGCCGCGGAGTGGCAGCGGCAGCTCGCCGACGCCGCGTCCCGGGAGCTGCTGGCCAAGGGGCTGATGGCGCTGCTGGCGATCAGCGTGGTCGGGGTGGCCGGCGCGTACGCGGTGGCCGGCCGGGCGCTGCGCCCCCTGCACCAGGTCACCGCGACCGCCCAGCGCCTCGGCGAGGCCACCCTCGACCAGCGGATCGGCTGGTCCGGGGCGGACGACGAGGTGGCCGAGCTGGCTAAGACGTTCGACGCGATGCTGGACCGGATCACCGCCGCGTTCGAGGCGCAGAAGCGTTTCGTCGCCAACGCCTCGCACGAGTTGCGCACCCCGCTCGCGGTGATGCGGACCGAGATCGACGTGACGCTCAGCGACGACGAGGCCGACGCCGCCGAGTACCGCCGGATGGCCACCGTGGTCCGTGACGCCTCGGAACGGGCCAACGGGCTGGTCGACGCCCTGCTGGTGCTCGCCCGCAGCGAGGCCCAGGCGGGCCGGCGGCTGGGCCGGCGCATCGAGTGCGACCTGGCCGCCGGTGCCGCCAACGCGCTCTCGGCCGTGCGTCGGGAGGTGGAGCGGATCGGGCTGCGGGTGCAGACGTCGCTGGAGTCCGCGCCGGTGGTGGGCGACCCCGGGCTGCTGGATCGGCTTGCCGGCAACCTGATCGAGAACGCGGTCCGCTACAACCACCTGCACGGCCGGATCACGGTGCGCACCGGCACGGACGGCTGCACGTCCTGGCTGGTGGTCGCCAACACCGGCTTCGAGGTCAGCCAGGCCGACGTGCCGGGGCTGTTCGAGCCGTTCCGCCGGGGTGGGCAGGAACGCACCGGGGCGCGGGGCTCCGGGCTGGGGCTTTCCATCGTCCGGGCGGTCAGCGACGCGCACGGCGGCACGGTGCGGGTGGTCGCGCAGCCCGGCGGTGGGCTGGAGGTCACGGTGACGCTGCCCGCCGCCGACGCCGCGTCCGCCGGTGCCGGCCCGTCCCAGGCCGGGCGCCCCTGACCTGGCCCCCAGGGCCGGTCGGCGATCGGCTGTTCGTGTGCCGCGCCCGGCTGACCCGGCGAGGTCCGCGTCGGGTTGCCGGGCCGGCGTCGGGTGCTCGGGTGGAGCCGTCGCGCGGTCGGTCAGAATCGGTCATCCGCGCTGGACGCGGGGGCTGCGGTGGGTAAGGGTGTAATGGTGCCATGCCTCACGTGGTGCGTGCCCCGCGTCGGCCGCCCCGGCCGTGCGGCGGCGAACCGCACCTCCGCCCGCCCGTGCTCCGGGAGCTGCCCGTGATCTTCTCCTCGGCCCTGACCCGCCGTACCCTGGCGACGCTTGCCGCGGTCGCTCTGACCGTCGCCGGCCTCGCCGTCGGTGGCCCGGCGAGCGCCGCGCCCGACCACGACAAGGTGGTCTCCGACGTCCCGTCGACCGCGTCGCCGGACATCATGGACGGCACCGTGTTCGCCATCCACGACGCCGGCACGAAGATCATCGCCGCGGGCTCGTTCACCACCGTGCAGAACCGCAACTCGGACGTGGACATCCCCCGCAACTACGTGCTCGCGTTCGACAAGGCCACCGGCGCGGTGGACACCGCGTTCGCGCCGGTCGTCGACGACGAGGTGAGCGCGGTGGCGGCCGGGCCGACGGCCGGCACCGTCTACCTGGCCGGCAAGTTCAACACGGTCAACGGGGTGACCCGGCGCAAGGTGGCGCTGGTCAACGTCGCCACGGGGGCCACCGTCACCAGTTTCGTCGGGCCGGCGTTCAACGGCCTCATCGAAGACGTCGCCCTGGCTGGGGATCGGCTGCTCGTCGGCGGCATCTTCACCACCGCCGGCAACGCCAACCCGCGCGGCGGCCTCGCCTCGCTCAACGCCACCACCGGCGCGCTGGACAGCTACCTGACCACCACCCTCACCGAGAACCACAACTACGACGGGGTGAGCGGGGCCAAGGCCGGCGTCGGCGCGGAGAGGCTCGCGCTCTCCCCGGACGGCACCCAACTCGTCGTGATCGGCAACTTCAAGAAGGCCGACGGGGTGCTGCACGACCAGATCGTGCGGCTGGACCTCGGCGCGACCGTCGCGACCGTCGCCGACTGGAACACCAGCCGGTACACCCCGCGCTGCGCGTGGAAGACGTTCGACTCGTACATGCGGGACGTGGCCTTCGCCCCGGACGGCAGTTACTTCGTGGTGGTCACCACCGGCGGCCGGTACAGCGGGTCGCTCTGCGACGCCGCCGCCCGCTGGGAGGCCGCCGCGACCGGCGACGAACAGCAGCCCACCTGGGTGAACTACTCCGGCGGCGACACCTTCCTCTCGGTGGGGATCAGCGAGCAGGCCGTCTACGTCGGCGGGCACATGCGCTGGCTCAACAACAGCCTCGGCGGCGACAGTGCGCAGGCCGGGGCCATCGGCCGGGCCAGCATCGCCGCCCTGGACCCGCTCAACGGGCTGCCGCTGTCGTGGAACCCGGGCCGGCACCCGCGCGGCTACGGCGTGGCGGAGATGCTGGTCACCCCCCAGGGCATCTGGCTGGGCTCGGACCAGTCCTGGATCGGCAACTTCCAGTACCGGCGGGAGCGGATCGCGTTCTTCCCGCTGACCGGCGGCAAAGCCCCGCACCCGACCACCACCGCCGCCGGCCTGCCTGGCACGGTGTACCAGGCCGGGGTGCCGGCGCCGCCGCGCGTCCTGTACCGGGTCAACGCCGCCGGCCCCGCCATCGCGTCGACCGACAACGGGCCGGAGTGGAGCGTCGACACCTCCGCCAACCCCAGCCCGTACCACAACACCGGCAGCAGCACGGCCAGTTACCTCGCGCTGGCCAGCCTCGACGCCACCGTCCCGCCCGGCACCCCGGCCGCGCTGTACAGCGACGAGCGGTGGGACGGCACCGCTGCCCCGGAGATGCAGTGGGATTTCCCGGTGCCCGCCGGCACCGAGGTCACCGTCCGGCTCTACCTGGCCAACCGGTACATCGGCACCTCGACACCCGGCAAGCGGGTCTTCGACGTGACCCTGGACGGCACGCTCGTCCTGGACAACCTCGACCTGGCGGTCACGCCGGGAAACGACATCGGCACCATGCGGGCGTTCACGGTGGTCAGCGACGGTAACGTCGACATCGACTTCGGGCACGTGGTGCAGAACCCGCTCGTCAGCGCGATCGAGATAGTCAGGGCCGGCCCGCTGCCCACCGGCGACGAGGTGCAGGCCCGCTCGTACGACGGGGCGGCCACCGTCGGCGCGGCAGTTCCGGTGGCCAACCCGGACGACACGGACTGGTCGGAGGCCAAGGGCGCGTTCTGGGTCGGCGGCACCCTGTTCTACGGGATGAACGGCGCGCTCCAGCGGCGCACCTTCGACGGGACCACCTTCGGCACGCCGAGCCTCGTCGACCCGTACCACGACGCGTACTGGGACACGGTGGAGACGGACTCCGGCGCGGCCGGGCAGACGTACGCTGGCGCGACCAGCAACTTCTACCCGGAGATCCCCAACGTCACCGGCATGCTCTACACCGGCGGCCGGCTCTACTACACCCTCTCCGGCCAGAGCGGGCTGTACTGGCGCTGGTTCACCCCGGACAGCGGGGCGGTCGGCGCCGACAAGTTCACCGTCGCGGGGGCGACCGGGTTCGCCGACACCGGGTCGATCTTCCTCGCCGACGGCACCCTGTACCGGGTCAGCCGCTCGACCGGCGCGCTGGCCTACACCGCGTGGGCCGGCGGCGTGCCCACCGGCGCGTTCACCACCGTCAGCGGCCCCACCCTCGACGGGGTGGACTGGCGCGCCAAGGCCGTCTTCGTCGGCCCGTAGACCCCCGCCGCACCACGGGGGGCACCCCGGCCCGGTTCCGCGTTCGCGCGGTGCCGGGCCGGTGCCTTTTCCGGGTACGCCGTTCGGCCCGTCCGCATTCGATATCGACTTCGACACCCGGCAGGTGACTTGCCCACAGGGACAGACCAGGGCCGGCCAACAGCGCATGGCGGAAGGTGCGCCCAGCACTGCGAAAGGATGCGATCTCTATCACCCCAGCGAGGTTTGGTAAGCCTTACCTTATAGCCTGACCTCGCTCCTCGCCGCATCCAACGAGCTGTCGGGGTGACAGAAACTCTTGCACGATAGGACCGGTCATGCGCAGTGTTCCCCGCCGCATCGTCGTGGCGCTTGCTCTCCCCATGTTGCTATCCGGCTGTTTCGCCCCCGGCGACGGTGGTTCCGATACGGATGCCCAAGCCCGGGCGGCCGGTCGCCTGAGGGTCGCCCTCGCGGTACCGCCGGTGCAGGCATTGTCCCCCTACAGCAATGACGCCACCGTTCTGAGCAAGCTCTCTGTGGTTGAAGGGCTCACGGCGCTGGACGCGGACGGAGCCGCAGTGCCGGCGCTGGCAAAGTCCTGGACCCGGAAGAACCCCACCTTGTGGGTCTTCGAGCTGCGCAAGGCGACGTTCCAGGACGGCACGGAGGTCACCGCCGAGTCCGTCGTCAATGCGCTCGACCACGCCAATGCAGCCAAGACCAAGCCGCGCGTCCTCAGTGACGTGACGCTGACCGTGAAGGCCGAGGACAGCGACACTGTCATGGTCAGCACGAAGACCGCCGACCCGGTGCTCCCGCTGCGGCTCGCCAGCCCCGCGTTGGGCATCCTCTCGGTGAAGGCGTATGCCAGCGACGGCACCGTCAGCCCCGTCGGCACCGGAACCGGCCCGTTCAAGATCACCAAGCTGATCGGGAAGACCAAGGCGGCTTTGGACCGTTTCGACGGCTACTGGGGCGGCAAGGCCAAGGCATCCGGCATCGACGTCACATGGATTGCCGACGGGACCGCCCGCGCCAACGCCATGCGCGCCGGCGAAGTCGACATCGCCGAGTGGATCCCCACCGCCCAGGCGAACCTGCTGGACAAGAACACCCGTCGCGAGGTGCCCTCCGTGCGGACCGACAGCCTGATCCTCAATACCCGCAGCGGCATCTTCACCGACGAGTCGCTGCGCAGGGCCGCCCGCGAGGCCGTGAACGGTTCCGCCCTGGTCGGCTCGATCTTCGGCGGGTACGCCGACCCCGCGCAGGGCCTGTTCGGGCCCGCCGTTTCCTGGGCGGCCCACAAGCGTGTCGAGGTTACGGGCCGCGCGGTGGCCGCGACCACCGCCGAGGTCGAGTCGAAGACCAACGGCAGGACGCTGCGCCTGGCCGCCTACACCAACCGCGCCGAACTGCCCGAGGCCGCGACCGTCGTGCAGCAGCAGCTTGAGAAGGCGGGGTTCACCGTGCAGCAGGACGTACGCGAGTACACGCAGATGGAGCCCGACCTCCTCGCCGGCAGATACGACGCGCTCGTCTTCTCCCGCGTGACGCTCCTGGACACCGGCGACGCGGTCGCATACCTGGCGAGCGACTTCATGAGCAACGGCGTCTACAACATCGCGGGTCTGAAGGACTCCAGTGTCGACCAGGCCATCGCCTCTGCCGCCGAGGAGGGCGACACCGCGCAGCGGCAGCAGAAGATCATGCAGGCCGAGGCGGAGATTCTGCGGACGGACGCGATCGTGCCGCTGGTCCACGAGAAGGTCGTGCAGGGTGTCAGCTCCAGCGTCGAGGGCGTGCTGCTCGATCCCCGGGAACGTTCCCTGGTCAACGTCGGCACCCATCTGAAATAGCCCCGGCGATGAGCAGCGCAACCTCGTCAGGTTCGACCGCGGCCGATGCCCGCCGGGCCCGGTGGTTCGTTGCCGTCGGCCGCGTCGTAGCCGGAGCAGCCCTGCTGGTGACCGTCGCCCTGCTGCCCTGGCTGTCCAGGACCGATCCCGCGCTGACGGTGCTGCGGGCTCGTTCCGCCGACCAGGATCCCACCCCGGCGCGGCTGGCAGCCGTACGGGAACAACTGGGATTGGACGAGGGGCCGTTCAGCCATCTCGCGCATTGGTTGGGTGGTCTGCCCCGCGGCGACGCCGGCATCTCGTGGGTGTCGGGCGAACCGGTCCTTCCCCAGGTGACGGCCGCCTTCGCCGTCTCGTTCACGCTGATGCTCGGCGCACTCGTGGTAACGATCGCGGTAGCCGTGCTGGTCAGCGCCCGCACACTGTACCTCGGCTCC
The DNA here is from genome assembly GCF_004348615.1 of Micromonospora sp. KC207. Classification (NCBI taxonomy): domain Bacteria; kingdom Bacillati; phylum Actinomycetota; class Actinomycetes; order Micromonosporales; family Micromonosporaceae; genus Micromonospora; species Micromonospora sp. KC207. The sequence goes on along the minus strand of NZ_SMKJ01000076.1, from coordinate 6,569 downwards.
CGGCAGCGGCTGCACAGGAAGCGCGCGGGCACCGGGGCCGCCGTCCTCGCCGCGCTGCCCAAGTTCCTGCTCGCTTCGCTGCTCGCCACCGTATTCGGTGTGTGGCTGGGCTGGGTCCCGTCCAGCGGCTGGACGGGACCGGGGTCGATGGTGCTTCCCGCGCTCGCCCTGGGCCTGCCCTCCGGGGCGATGATCGGCGGCCTGCTCGGCCACGCTCTGCCCGCCGCCTTCCACGAGCCGTGGGTGCGGACCTGGCGCCTCTGCGGGTTCTCGCCCGGCCGCATTGCCTGGCACGCGCTGCGCCGCACGGTGGCCGGCGTGCTCCCACAGTTCCTGCCGACCGTCGTCGCCCTGGTCGGCGGCGCCGTCGCAGTGGAGAAGATCTTCAACATTCCCGGCCTCGGCCGGCTCGCCCTGGACGCCGCTCTGGCCCAGGATCTCCCGCCCCTGCAGACAGCGACACTGCTGCTCGTCCTGCTCGGCACCGCCGCCGGCCTGCTCATCCAGACCCTGCGCCGAACGCTTCTCGGCCCCGCCCTGCGCGACGCGGCTCTGCCCGCACTGCACCCGGCGGCCCTGCCCCGCCGGCGCTCCACAGGCTGGGTCGCCGGACTGTGTGCGATCGCCCTGCTCACGTTGGCCATAGCCGGGCTGTTGCGCGATCCGCTGCACGTGGACACGGCAGCCCGCCTGCTGGTTCCCTCAGCCGCGCACCCGTTGGGCACCGACGCGCTGGGCCGTGACCTGCTGGCCCGGCTCGGCCACGGCGCGCTACGCACGGCCGGAGTCGCCCTCGCGGTGACTGCGGTCAGCGCCGTCGCCGGGCTGCTACTGGGCCTGGCCGGCTGCGCGAGCGCGGGCCTGACCGAAGTGATGTCGACGCTCCCGGCCGTCCTGGCCGGACTGCTGACGACCGCGGTGACCGGTCCGTCGGTGTGGGGAGCCGCGTGCGCGGTGTGCCTGGTCGCCTGGACGCCGTATGCCGCCCAGGCCGCGGCTCTGCTGGAAGAGGAACGGGCGACCGGTTACCTGCTCGCGTCGATCTCGCTCGGTGCGGGGCCGATACATCTGCTGCGCCGTCACCTGCTGCCCGCGGTGTTGCCCGCCGTACTGCGCAACGCCGTCCTACGCCTGCCCACCACGGTCCTCGTGCTGGCCTCCCTCGGCTTCCTCGGCCTCGGTGAGCAACCGCCGACCCCCGAGTGGGGACGCCTGCTGTCGGAGAACCAGCCATACGTGGAACTGGCCCCCTGGACCGTACTCGGCCCGGCCGGCGCGCTCGTTCTGCTCGCAGTGCTGGCCGTGTCCGGTATGGCGTCGGGACGCAGCAGACTTTGAGGTAGACGGTTGCCGCATCGGCAGGCACCAACCCGTGGCACTCCGGCCGAGGGCGGATCAAGATCGCGTCACTGCCGCCGATCGGCCAGGGACAAATCGCCGCGTAGAGGCGGGTTGAGGCGTAAGTGTCTCGATGGCGCACGGATTGGATGGTCCTCGCCGACCCGGAAGGTAACGAGTTCTGCCTCCTCACCCCGGGCTGACGCCGCTGTCCGGGACCGGTGTTCAACGGCGCGCGTGACCCGTTTCCGTCGTGGCCGGCGGCGTCGGCGGCTACCTGGAAGCCGTGGTGCGACCCGGCCACCTGAACTACCGCCCGCGCGGGGGCTCCTCTGCCGCCGCCGCCGGTTCACTGTTCTTTCAGGTGAAGGGTGGCGGATACGGCCGGGGTTTCCGCCGGCGCCGATGACGGCCCCGGCCGCTGGTGCCGGCGGGTCAGGCCGACCCCGACGAGCACGACCACCGTGCCGGCGATGATCCGGAGGTTGAGCTCCTCGTCGAGCACGATGGCCCCCAGCGCCACCGAGACCACCGGCAGCAGATAGCCGATCGTCGCGGTGTTGGTGGCGCCCTCGGCGGCGATGATCCGCCGCCGGCCTCGGCGTCGGCCTCATCCCCCGACTCGGACTGACCCGCCATCCTGGCGTCACCATCCGTCCGGTCCGCCACCCCGAACCGGTCCGGACGATCTACGCCGCGGTCCGGGAGATCTCACTGACCCAGCCCGCACCGCGCGCACTGATAGACGCCCTCGTCGACGCTGTGAAGGAGTGAGGCGCGGGGGTCGACGACCGGCGGCGGCCGGACGGCACCGGCTGGGTTGGTGCTCGCACACCCGGGAGGCAACGAGTTCTGCGTGCTGCGCGGCGCCGCCGAGCGGGCCGCGTCCGCGGGCCGGCCCCCGCGCGGCGCGCGGGGGCCGGCCCGTCCGGGTCAGGAACGCTGCTCGATCTGGCCGCGCATGGTGACGAACTCGGCCTTCGCCTCCTTGGCGGACTTGAAGAACACCACGATCAGGCCGACGCTGCCCCGGTCGGCCCAGACGCAGACGCCCAGCGGCATCCCCTCGGTCTTGCCGTCGCCGCAGCGCGCCTCGCCGCCGAGCGGACCCGGCTCCGTCGTGGTCATCTCCTGCACGGCCAGGTCGGTCTTGAGGCCGGCGACCGCGTCGTCCAGCTCCTTCTTCGGGTCCGCCAGCACGCCGGACGCCGCGACGACCATCACGAGGTCCTGCTTGGCGACGTCGCCGTAGAACGCCCCGACGGTGCCGGTCTCGTTCTGCACGGTCGACTTCATCTCGGTGACCATCTGGTCCGACAGCTTCGTCAGCTCCGGGTCGGTGACCTGCTTGCGGCCGGCGAGGGTGGCCGGTGCGACGACCCGGGTGTTGGCGGCGTCGACCACGTCGCCGACCTCGTCCTTCACGGTGAACCAGGTGATCGCCGCGCCGCCGAGGCAGAGCACCAGCACCACGGCCAGTGCGATCAGCACGATCTTGCCGGCTTTGGACTTCTTCGGCGGCAGCGGCGCGTCGTACGGCTGGCCGGCCGGGGGCGGGTAGCCGCCCGGCTGCTGCGGGACGGGCTGCTCCCCGTAAGGCTGCTGCGGCTGGTGCGGGTAGGGGTTGCCCGACGGCTGGGACATGTGAGTCAGCTCCAGTTAGTTGATCAGGAGCGGTGATCGTAGCCAGCCCCACCGACGGTCGCTGCCCCCTGGCGGGGCAAAGGTGAGCGGAATGACGATCGCGGTGGCTGGGACGCCCTGTCGGGGGAGCCCGGCCACCGCGATCGCGTGCGGCGACAGGATCAGGCGGGCAGGCTCGCCAGGCCGCGCGGCAGGAACCGCCGGCCGGTGACCCGCTCGCTGGTGCCGGTCCGGTCCAGGTACGGCGTGACGCCGCCCAGGTGGAACGGCCAGCCGGCACCGAGGATCAGGCACAGGTCGATGTCCTGCACCTCGGCGACGACACCCTCGTCGAGCATCAGCCGGACCTCCTGGGCCAGGGCATCGAGTGCGTTCTGCCGCAGCTGCTCGGCGGTCAGCGGCTCGTCGCCCACCACCAGCAGCTTGGCGACGTCGGCGTTGATCTCGTCGTCGACCACGATCGGCTGGCCCGACTCGGCGATCCGCCGCAGGTTCTCGCTGACGCCGAACCGGTCCGGGAAGGCCTTGTGCAGGGTGCCGCCCACGTGGTACGCCACGGCCGGGCCGACGAGCTGGAGCAGCGCGAGCGGGCGCATCGGCAGGCCCAGCGGGTCCAGGGCGCTGTTCGCCACGTCCAGCGGGGTGCCGGCGTCGACGGCGGCGAAGACGGTGCCGAGGAAGCGGGTGAGCAGCCGGTTCACTACGAACGCCGGGGCGTCCTTCACCAGCACGCTGGACTTCTTGAGCTGCTTGCCGACCGCGAAGGCGGTCGCCAGGGTGGCGTCGTCGGTCCGCTCGCCCCGGACGATCTCCAGCAGCGGCAGCACCGCGACCGGGTTGAAGAAGTGGAAGCCGACCACCCGCTCCGGGTACTCCAGCTCCTCGGCCATCGTCGTGACCGACAGGCTGGAGGTGTTCGTGGCGAGCACCGCCTCGGGGGAGACGATTTTTTCCAGCTCGGCCCAGACCTGCTTCTTGACGGCCAGGTCCTCGAACACGGCCTCGATGACGAAGTCGGCGTCGGCGAAAACGCCCTTGTCGACGGAGCCGCTGACCAGGCCGTACAGCTTGGCGGCCGTGCCCTTGTCCATCCGGCCCCTGCTGACGGCCTTCTCGATCTGGGTGTGCACGTAGCCCACGCCCTTGTCGACCCGGGCCTGATCCAGGTCGGTCATGACGACCGGCACCTGAAGGCGACGGGCGAACAGCAGCGCGAGCTGGCTGGCCATCAGGCCGGCGCCGACGATGCCGACCTTGTTCACCGGCCGGGCCAGGCCCTTGTCCGGTGCGCCGGCCGGCCGCTTGGCCCGCCGCTGCACCAGGTCGAACGCGTACAGCCCGCTGCGCAGTTCCTCGGAGAAGATCAGGTCCGCGAGCGCCTCGTCCTCGGCGGCGGTGCCGGCGGCGAAGTCGGCGTCCTTCGCCGTCTCCAACAGGTCCAGCGCCTTGTACGCGGCGGGGACCGCGCCGTGCAGCCGCGCATCGAGGGTCTGCCGGGCGAAGTACAGCACGCCCGCCCACATGTCCTTGTCGACCTCGGGCCGGGTCACGGTGATCTCGCCGCGCACCACGCCCGCGGCCCACAGCAGGGACCGCTCCAGGAAGTCCGCCGGCTCCAGCAGCACGTCGGCGATGCCCAGCTCGGCGGCCTGCTTTGGCTTGAGCATCTTGTTCTGCATCAGCGGATTCTGCAGGATCACCTGGGTGGCGGCCGGGATGCCGATCAGGTGCGGCAGTAGCTGGGTGCCGCCCCAGCCGGGGATCAAACCGAGGGAGACCTCGGGCAGCGCCAGCGCCGACGCGCCGCCGGACAGCGTCCGGTAGTGGCAGTGCAGGGCCAGCTCCAGGCCGCCGCCCATCGCCGCGCCGTTGACGAAGGCGAAGGTCGGGACCGTGCTGTCCTTGAGCCGGGCGAAGACCCGGTGGCCGAGCCGACCGATCTCCAGGGCCTGCTCCCGGTCGGCGAGCTGCGGCAGGCTGGTGATGTCGGCGCCGACGCAGAAGATGTACGGCTTGCCGGTGACCGCGACGAACGCCGGGTCCGCCGCGAGGGCGGCCGTGATCGCCTCGTCCAGGCTGGTCAGGCCGCCCGGGCCGAAGCTGTTCGGCTTGGTGTGGTCGAAGCCGTTGTCGAGGGTGATCAGGGCGGCCGGGCGGGCCAGCCCCGGCACGTTCACCTGGCGCAGCAGCGCCCGGGTGACCACCTCGTTCGGTGCGGCGAGCGCGCTCACTCGTTGCCCTCCTGTCCAGCCGGAACGGCGGAACCGGTCCAGTGCGGGTTCTCCCAGATCACGGTGCCGCCCATGCCGATGCCGATGCACATCGCGGTGAGGCCGTAGCGGACCTCGGGGTGCTCGGCGAACTGCCGGGCGAGCTGCGTCATCAGCCGCACGCCGGAGGAGGCGAGCGGGTGACCGATGGCGATCGCGCCGCCCCACGGGTTGACCCGAAAGTCGTCGTCGGCGATGCCGAAGTGGTCGAGGAAGGCGAGCACCTGCACGGCGAACGCCTCGTTCAGCTCGAACAGGCCGATGTCGTCGATGCTCAGGCCGGCGACGCGCAGCGCCTTCTCCGTCGACGGGATCGGGCCGACGCCCATCACCTCCGGCTCGACGCCGACGAAGCCGTACGAGACCAGCCGCATGGCGACCGGGAGGCCCAGCTCGCGGGCGGTGTCCTCGGCGGCGAGCAGGCTCGCGGTGGCGCCGTCGTTCAGGCCGGCCGCGTTGCCGGCGGTGACCTTGCCGTGCGGGCGGAACGGGGTCTTGAGGGTGGCGAGCTTCTCCAGCGACGTGTCGCGGGGCGCCTCGTCGATCGTGGCCAGGCCCCAGCCGCCCTCGTCGTCGCGGATCGCCATCGGCACCAGGTCGCCCTGGAGCTTGCCGTTGGCGTACGCCTTCGCGGTCCTCTGCTGCGAGGCGAGCGCGAACGCGTCGGTGCGCTCCTTGGTGATGTGCGGGACCCGGTCGTGCAGGTTCTCCGCGGTGGCGCCCATGACCAGGGCGGACGGGTCGACCAGCTTCTCCGCGACGATCCGTGGGTTGGGGTCGACGCCCTCGCCCATCGGGTGGCGGCCCATGTGCTCGACGCCGCCGGCGATCGCGACGTCGTACGCGCCCATGGCGATGCCACCGGCCACGGTGGTGACGGCGGTCATCGCCCCGGCGCACATCCGGTCGATGGCGAAGCCGGGGACGGTCTTCGGCAGGCCGGCCAGCAGGGCGGCGGTGCGGCCGATGGTCAGGCCCTGGTCGCCGATCTGGGTGGTGGCGGCGATGGCGACCTCCTCGACCCGCTCCGGCGGTAGCTGCGGATTGCGGCGCAGCAGCTCGCGGATGCAGCGGATCACCAGGTCGTCGGCGCGGGTGTTGGCGTACATGCCACCCGCCTTGCCGAACGGGGTACGGACGCCGTCGACGAAGACGACATCTCGAACTTCACGGGGCACTTGAGCCTCCTTTTCGACCCTGACTCGGCCACGTCGCCGACAGGCGGCACCACGGACCGAACGAGGATCGCGGCACGGGCGTGGTCACTCGGATGCTACTCGCCAGTAACCACGCCTGACACCACCCCCTGTGTAACCC
>NZ_SMKJ01000075.1:0-24543 GCF_004348615.1 Micromonospora sp. KC207 | reverse complement strand
CGCCCGACTCAAGCGCCACCGCGGCGTGGCCACCCGCTACGACAAGTTGGCCGTCCGGTTCCAGGCCGTCCTGACCATCACCATCATCTGCGAGTGGCTCTGACCGGCTTATGAAACACGCCTTAGCGGCCTCGGACAAGATGTCTAGTTTCTTCCCGTATGACCCCGAGGGCAAGTCCGGCAAGAACCGCCTACACATCGACCTGCACAGTGAGCCCGACGGCATGGACAAGTTGGTGACCCGGCTGGAAGACCTGGGGGCAGCACGAGTCCGTGAGGTCAACAAGGGGCCTGCCGGGCACTGGTGGATCATGCAGGACCCGGAAGGCAACGAGTTCTGCGTGGCGTAGGTCGGACGGACCGGGTCGGTCACCAACGAGCCGGCCACCCGAAGCACGTGTAGGTCAGCCGCATCCGTTGTCACGCGGTTGACGAGCGGTGGTCGCGATGCGGCTGTCGGGTGTCGGTTCCGCGGACACCGCTCCTGCGACGAAAGGCGTCGGGTCCGGCGGTACGGCGGGTGGGTCAGCCTTGAAGGTAGGCGAGCACCGTGCGTACTCGCCGATGGTCGTCTTCGCTGCTTACGGGCAGGTTGAGCTTGGCGAAGATGGCGGCGATGTGCTTGCCGACCGCGGCATCGGTCACCGTCAACAACCGTGAGATCGCTGCGTTCGATCGTCCCTCGGCCATCAGCGCCAGGACCTCCCGTTCGCGCGGGGTCAGCCTGGTGAGCGGGTCGCGGCGCAGCGCGAGGAGCTTGCTGACCACCTGTGGGTCGATCACGCAGCCGCCGCCGGCGACCCGTTCGACGGCGTCGACGAACTCGGTCACGTCGGCGACCCGGTCCTTGAGGAGGTATCCGACACCGCCACTGCCCGAGGATTCCAGCAGTTCGCTGGCGTAGGTCGTGGCGATGTACTGGCTGAGTACCAGGACCGGCAGGCCGGGGTGGTTGCGGCGCAGGGCGAGGGCTGCGTGCAGTCCCTCGTCGGTGTATGTGGGCGGCATCCGTACGTCGGTCACCACCACGTCGGGGCGGTCGGCGACGACAGCATCGGCCAGCGCCGGGGCGTCGCCTACCGCAGCGACGACCTCGTGGCCGAAGCGGGCGAGGATGCCGACAAGCCCCTCGCGAAGGAGCACCGAGTCGTCGGCGAGTGCTACCCGGAGCATGGCAGCTCCGCTCTGAGGACGGTCGGGTCACCGGGCGGGCTGGACAGGACAAGCGTGCCGGCAAGGGCGTCGACGCGGTCGGCGAGGCCGGCCAGGCAGGTGCCGCTGTCGGGGTCCGCGCCGCCGACGCCGTTGTCGCGCACCTCGACGACGAGGGCGGTCCCGTCGAGGCAGCCGGTCACCCAGATCTGGCGCGCCTTCGCGTGCTTGACGGCGTTGGTCATCGCCTCCGCGACCACGAAATACGCTGCGGACTCCACCGTGGACGGTAGTCGGTGAGGTACGTCGAGCGCGATTGTCAACGGTACGGCGGCGCTATCGGCCAGCTCGGTGAGCGCCGCCGGCAGGCCCCGCTCGGTGAGGATCTGCGGGTGGATGCCGCGTACCAGCTCGTGAAGCTCGGCCAGGGCGGCCTTGGCCTGCTCGGCGGCTTGGTCGACCAGGGCCTGGGCTGCTTCGGGGTTGTCGCGTACCTCCAGCCGGGCCACTCCGAGGGTAATGGCCAGACGCAGGAGGCGTTGCTGGGCACCGTCGTGCAGGTCCCGTTCGGTGCGCCGGCGCTCGACCTCGAACGCGTCAATCAGCCGCGCCCGCGACCGGGTCAACGTCCGGACCTTCGCCTCCTCGCCGGGGGCCAGCAGGAGGTGGGCGATCGCGGCGTGGGCGATCGCGGAGAGAACCACCGCGTAGCAGATGGCGAACACGGCGACGATCATTCCGAACGCCAGGAGCAGGGGCGGCCGGCGATCGACAACGGCAGCCGATCGAGGGCACGCTCGCGACGTTGCCTCACGGGCAGGCGATGCGCATGATCACCGTCGAGGCTGTGGTGATCTCGGTGTTCGGCGCGCTGCTCGGCCTCGCGGTCGGCAGCGGGCTGGGCGCGGCCGTCGTGCGAGCGTTGAAGGAGGAGGGCTTCACCGAAGTGGCACTTCCCTGGGAGCAGATGGGGACATACCTGATACTCGCCGTGACCGTTGGCGTGCTCGCCGCGACCCTGCCGACGATCCGGGCGGCGCGGGTCAACGTACTGAACGCGATCGCGCACGAGTAACTCGAAGCCCACACCAGCGGCGGACTGAGTCTGCGGTGCCAGGGTGCGTAGCACGTCGAACTCGTTGCCCTCGGGGTCTGCCATGACCATCCAGTTTCGGTCTGAGCCCTGGCCCACTTCCGTCTTGGTGGCGCCGAGGCCGAGTAATTTGATCACCTCGTCCTCGGTGCTGCCGTCGATCGGGCTGACGTCGAGGTGAAGCCGGTTCTTCACGGTCTTGCCCTCGGGATCATATGGGAAGATTCGGATATCTTCCCCGAAGTGTTTAGGGGCAACCTTGGTGAACCAAGAACCGGACCAGTTCGTCAACGTCGCTTGAAACGGTATCTGGCCCGCGCGGCGTCGGCTATGTGGCGGTCTCTAATGGGGCGCTCGACCCAGACTCGGCCGCAGGGGCTGCCGATTGACTGTCTCGGGAGGCTCTGCGGTACGTGAGTAGCCAGGCCAGGGCGAGCACTGCGGCAAGCAACAGCGTGTTCTGGCTCAGCTTCGCCAACAGGCTCACCCCGTCGGGCAGCGGTGCCAGGAAGCCGATGAGCGTCCGCCCGATCAGCGCACCGGCGGCGAGCGCCGCGACCTGCTTCGGCGACCAGGCTGTGGCACTGCTCCACCACCACAGGAGTGCGGCCACTACGACGAGGAGCACCGTCATTATTGTGACGCCTGTCCAGGTCGCCGGCAGGATGTCGAAACTGAACATACCGACGGCGCCGATGAGGGCGAGGCTCCAGACCGGCATCGGCCGTACCTGGCCGGGCTCGATTGGTTGTCCGGCGCGGGTCAGGGCCAGGAGGCCGAGCGCGACGATCACCGCGAGCACGACGAGAGTCCGCGTGAGACCAGATTGGCCGTACAGGCGGACCGAGTCGGCGCGGATCAGCAACGCCGCGAGGACACATAGCCCCGCGGTCACCACGGTGCCGACAGGACCGAGCAACGGACGGCCGCGGTGTCGGGACGCGAACGCCTCAAGCACCGCGAGCGGTGCGCCGACGCTCATGAAGACATGACCGGCGACCCATGACATGGTGGGAAACACGGCGATGCCCAGTTCGGCGACGAACGTGCCCTGGCGCAGCTCGTCCCAGTAGGCGATGTCGTCACGGTGCTCGACAAACAGCGACAGGTCCACCAGCCCCGGCATGGCGACGCCGAACGCCGCGGCGAGCAGCAGCACCCCAGTCCAGCCCAGCCCACGCCGGACCGCCACTTCCCGGATGAGCAGGGCGGTGCCACCGTAGAGCGGCGCGAGGATGAGCAGCGACAGCAGCACCTCCGGCGCGTCGCCGGTGGACGGCAGATACGCCTGGAGGAACTCGGCGCAGACGGGTGCGCCGAACGCGATCGCGAGTACGGGCAGCATTCGGTGCCGCAGAGGCAGCTTCGTCGAACCCATGGCGGCAGCGTAGCAGTTATTCGAGTGACTACTCTACTAATGTATGCTGGCCACATGGCCCGTCCCGTCAACCTAGAGCAGCACCGACAGCGTCGCCTGCAGATCATCGACGCGGCGCTGACCTGCTTCGCCGCTAGCGGGTTCGACGGCGCCTCGACCGCGGCGATCTGCCGCACCGCGGGCATCGGGTCCGGCACCTTCTTCCACTACTTCCCCACCAAAGTCGATGTCATGGTGGCGATCCTCGAACTCGGCGCCGACGAGACCGCAGAGTTCTTCCGCTCGCAGGCGGGCCAGAAGGACGCCGTCGAGGTACTGCTCGCCTACGCCGACCATGAGGCCGACAACGCGCAAGACACACGGGCCGGCGGCTTCCTGCGCGCGGTCGTCGTCGCCACGTCGCACGAGCGGGTGGCGACGGCCCTGACCGAGCACCAGCGACGCGTCCGTTCCGAACTGACGCCATGGGTCACGCGCGCACGCGAGCAGGGCAGAATCCGCACCGACCTCTCAGCAGAGCGGACGATCAGCTGGCTTCTAGCCCTCATCGACGGGTTCGGAAGCCAGGTGGCCGACTGGTCACCGTTCGACGCCCGCCGCGAGCGCAATGTGTTGCGGGAGACGATCCGCCGCTTCCTCGCACCCTGACCGCAACGGCTCCGTGCGCCTGCCCCATGTGGTAGCTGCGCCGGTCGAACACGGGATCTGGAAGGCCGAGCAGCCCTGAGCCCTTGGCCCCTGTTCGCCGATCTCCTTCACGCGAACCAGCGGAAACCGGTTCTTGGTTCACCCTGTTTCCCCTCAGGTACCTGGACGAACAGCAGGGTGGGCGGCATCTGACGGGCCCGAACATCCTCGACGGTTGACACCCACGAGCCGATCTCGACCTTGCCCTCGCTCCGGTCGATCACCTTGAAGTCCAGGACCTGACACCAGAAGGCCGCGAGTCTCTCCGGGTCGTGGCAGTCAACGGTCAACTCGGTGAACCTACTTGTCATGACTCTCCCAGATAGTGCGGACGGGGCTCAGAGTATTGCCAGGCAGCCCGTCGGACTCGCTCCGCTTCAGACACCTTCCCGTCTCAGGGCCTACCTGCACTGCATGACCCCTCCCTCAGGTAACTGGACGAACAGCAGTGCGCGGGGGAGCCCCGTCTGATCGTGAACGGGGCACCCGCCGCCACCGGACGGCGCTTGTCGGGCGCGGCCTCGTGCGAGACTGCCGGATGCTGGCGGACCGGGCCGGTGGCGGTCCTACGGGTGTACGACCACGCGCCCGGCCTGGTGGCCCGCTGCCCGCGCTGCGAAGAGGTGGTGCTGCGTGCCTGGTCCGCGGCCCGGTCGGCGCCTGGCTCGACCTGCGCGGTGCGCTCCTCCGGCACGTCCCGTTGCTCAGGGCTGGCGAATAGCCTCGCCGGCGATTTCGATCTGGACCTTCTTTCCGACCAGGACGCCACCGCTCTCCAGAACGACGTTCCAGAGCAGACCGTAGTCCTCACGATCGATTTCCGCCGTCGCGCTGAAGCCAAAGATGTCCTGCCCGTACGGATCCCGGCGAGCACCACCGAATTCCACATGAAGGTCGACCGGCCGGGTGATCCTCTTGACGGTCAAATCGCCGGTGAGCACGAATCTGCCACTCGTACGATTCTGTGGATTGGGAATCTTGCCCGACACCGATCTCCGGCTGAGCCCGCTGTTGCGCAACCGCGCCCAATAGAAGATCGGGTCGTCGACCGACTGCCATTTAATTCCCGTGCTGCGATACTCCAGCGTGGGGTAACTCTCCACGTCGAGAAAATCGGCGCTGCTCAGGTGCGTGTCCCGGTCGGTGTTGCCGGTGCTGACGCTCGCCGTTTGGATCGTTGCGGTGACCGACGAGGCCAACGGGTCCTCCGCCACGACAATCCGGGCGGTGGCCTCGCCGAACTCACCGCGCACCGGACTCACCATCATGTGCCGGGCGAGGAAACCGATCCGCTTGTGTGCCGGATCGAGAAGATATGTACCGGCCGCTGGAATGGTCATGCCATCCCAGGATCGTGTAGCTAAACCGGTCATCGGCGTGCTTTCCCCCTCACCCTTTCCAGGGTCTTTCCGAGTTTGCAACCGCGGCGTGGTCCGCGGACCAGCTGGAACACCCGTCCCCCCGGGCCCAGCATAGGGAACACTCCACCACATCTCAGCCACCAGAACCATGCCGAGGTCCCGCCTTCTCCGGCAGGCACCCCCCGGCACCGGTACGCAATTCGGTCATTCCCGTACCGAAAAGAAAGGCGAGCGGAACGGGCCCCGCCCACCGAACGATTCCGGTCGAGCGCCGGCGACGGCCCCCGCCGCGCTCCGCCGGCCGGTTGTGAGCAACCTCACTCGTCCGGCCCGGAAGCGGCCGGCGGCGCGGGCCGTCGCCGGCCGTCCGGCGCTGCCTCTCGCCGGTGCGCCGAGCCTGCCGGCGCACTGCGCCGAAAGGCTGCCGGGGGCGGTGCGCCCAGGGCTTCGGCATTGATCGGCGCGCGCCGCCAGGAGCCAATTGCGCGACCGCGTTTCCGGCGGCGCGGCGGACGCCGTCGGGCGGCGACAAATCGCTCGCTGGCAGACGTTGCGGCGGTGCGGTGGGCCCGTGACGGATCGTCGGCGCATTGATGCCAGCCTCGTCCGGCGATTGATCGCCACGCAGTTCCCACCCGGGGCTGACCTGCCGATTCGAGTGCGAACCAGGGCTGGGATGATTTTACGTTTCACCTTGGGTCCGGATGTCGGTGCGCCTGCCCAGCGCTTCGCCGTACCCGCTGGCGGTCGGGAAGTAACACCGTTGGCTGCTGGCCCTCGCGCCGCGGCTACCGGCCCGTGCCGGCTTCCGCTCGCGATGGGCCGGCCCGACGAAAGTTCTTCGCTCCCTGCTCGGTGTCCCGATGGCTCGACGGCGAGCCCGCGAGCAACGCGAAACATCGGCGACCTGACGCAATTCGAGGTCGACCTGGCGCGGTTCCTGGCGACACTGCGACAGACGCGGTTCCGCCCGAGGAGTGGGCGGAACCCGCGGCCGGCCCGCGGCCACCCACCCTGAGCACGGGCCACTGGCCGATTACGCCGACCAGTTCACCCAAGGGTTCGCCTCCGCCACCGGGGTGGGGCTGATCAACGACCCGGACGCCGTCCGCGCCGTCTGACACGACGCTATCACCGCGCCGGGATGGACCGGCCCGGCGCTATGGCTCCACGCCGACCTGCACCCGGCCAACGTCCTCACCGCCGACGGCACCCTCTGCGGCGTGATCGACTTCGGTGGCGAGCCTCCTGCTCGGTGAACCGGGGGTCCGGCAGCGGCCGGATAATCGGACGTGTCGCCGTGGTGCACCCGTTAACGTCCCACCTCATGGAGAGCACTAACTTACGCACCGCACGCCTCGAACTTCGCCCGGTGCGTGACGAGGACGTCGATCGGATACTGGAGTACCGCAACCTTCCGGAGGTCACTCGCTGGCTGCTGCGCACCGAGGTCGACCCTGCGTCCTTCCGAGCGGCGTGGTGGCGCGCTGCTGAGGATCCCGACGACCACAGCGTGGCCGTGACCCTGGACAGCGTGGTGATCGGAACCGTCTCGCTCAGAATGCTCGACGGCATGGGCCAGCCCGGCATGCCGCCGCGGACAGAGGCGCAACTCGGTTACACCTTCGACCCGGCGTACGGCGGCCAGGGCTACGCCACGGAGGCCGTCACCGCGATGGTGGCGCACGCCTTCGACCGGCTGGGCGTGCGAAGGATCACCGCTGGCTGCTTCGCGGACAACCTCCCCTCGGTGCGGATCCTCGAGAAGGTCGGCATGCATCGTGAGCAGCACGGCGTCGGCGACTCCTGGCACGCCGAGCTGGGCTGGCTGGACGGCTACACGTATGCCCTGCTCGCAGAGACATGGCGTCAAGGGACGGCTCCGTAGGGCCGACGATGGCGGCCCTCTCGGCTACTCGCACAGAACGTACGCCCCTGACGACCGTGCTGAACACAGCACCCGGTCAGCGGCACGAGCGCGCACCCGATAAAGCTGTCCCGGCTGTCGGTGGCGCGCACGATCGGCAGGCGGATGGCGGTGTCGTCAGTTGAGACCGCTGGCGGACGTGTAGACGCCGGCGTTGGCGGCTGCCGCTGCCGCTTCGGCGGCCCGGTCTGCCGCGGCTTCGTCGATAGGGTCTCCGCTGACGAGCAAGCGGTAGTACAGCGGTGCCGAGACGGCGCGGATGACCTCGGCCGCATCCGTGCCCGGGGGCAGTTCCGCCCGCCGTACGGCCTGCTCTACGCAGGGGGCCCACTCGGCGATACGGACGGCGTAGAAGCGGTGCAGCGCCTCGGCGGCACGGGGGTCGCAGGTCGCGGCGACGATGACCGCGCGGAACAGCGCACCCTGACGCGGATCGACCAGGGTGCGCTGTACGAGCCGGGCATTGGCACGCAGGTCCTCGATCAGCGATCCGGTGTCGGCTCGCGGCAGCGAATGCTCCGCCATGTCCGTCAGCAGGTCGGCGACGAGGCCGGCGACCGTACCCCAGCGGCGGTAGACCGTTGTCTTGCCCACCTCGGCGCGGCGTGCCACGTCGGCGAGGTCGAGACGGTCGAAGCCGTGCTCTACGAGCGCGTCACCGGCAGCTCGGAGCACGGCGGCGCGGACCCGGGCGGTCCGCCCTCCGGGTCGAATCGCACCGACGGCCATAACAGGTCTCCAGTTCCCTTAACTGCGGCTGGCTGCTACCCTAGCTCACGTAACTAATGAAACTGTAGTTCCGTTAAGGGGAGGTTGTCATCGTGGAGTACCGACGACTTGGGGCATCCGGCCTCACCGTGCCCGCCCTCAGCTTCGGCGCCGGCACCTTCGGCGGCTCCGGACCGCTTTTCGGCGCTTGGGGCAACACGGACGCGCGCGAGGCGAGGCGCCTCGTGGACATCTGCCTGGACGCCGGGATAAGCATGTTCGACACCGCGGATGTGTACTCCGACGGCGCGTCCGAGGAGATGCTGGGACAAGCAATCAAAGGCCGACGCGACGCTGTCCTGATCTCGACCAAGGCCGGCCTGCCGACCGGCGACGGACCGAACGACGCGGGAACTTCGCGCGCCCGGCTCATCCGATCGGTCGACGTGGCGCTGCGCCGACTCGGCACCGACTACATCGACCTGTTCCAGCTACACGCCTTCGACGCCGCAACGCCCATCGATGAGGTCGTGGCGACACTGGACGACCTGGTACGGGATGGCAAGATTCGCTATCTCGGCGTCTCCAACTTCTCCGGCTGGCAGCTAATGAAGTCCCTCGCCGCAGCCGACCGGGACCACCGCCGCCGGTACGTGGCACACCAGGTCTACTACTCACTCGTTGGTCGGGACTATGAGTGGGAACTGTTGCCCTTGGGCCTCGACCAAGGCGTCGGAGCCGTAGTGTGGAGCCCGCTCGGCTGGGGACGACTCACCGGCAAGATCCGCCGCGACACACCGCCACCGCCCACAAGCAGGCTCCACGCGACCGCCGCCTTCGGCCCACCGGTCGACGACGAGCGCCTGTTCCGCGTCGTGGACGTCCTCGAAGAACTGTCCCACGAGACCGGTCGAGCAGTGCCGCAGATCGCGGTCAACTGGCTACTACGACGACCCACGGTAGCCACCGTCATCATCGGCGCACGCAACGAGGCGCAACTGCGGCAGAACATCGGCGCTGTCGGCTGGTCGCTCACACCCGGACAGGTAGCCCGGCTCGACACCGCCAGCAGCCGCACCGCACCCTATCCATACTTCCCCTATCACCGGCAGGAAGGTTTCGCCAGGCTCAACCCGTCGCCGGTCGCGAGCATCGCCTGAACGGCGATCCCAACTTCCAGTCATCGACTACTTGTTTCATTGACCTACGACTTTCATTGACCTACGACCGTGGCCCGGCCCGGCCTCGGTCGAGGCGCCCAGGCTGTCGCTCACTTTCGGCTGCCCACGCTGGTCGTTTGCCTCTCATCTAGCCTGCGGGGCCCGCGCGTCGCCCCAGGGCGGGGAGATGCTCAAAGGGTTTGCTCGGTTCGAAGTGGCGTTGCCACCCGGCTCGACAACCCAGGTGGATCGAGCATCGCAGGACACGGCGAGTGTCACGTCAGAAAGGAAAGCCAGAAGGCGGATACCCGCGTTGGGTTTCCTCGCTCCCAGGTGACGAGTAGTCGCCTTGCGGAGCAGGTCGAAGTTGACGCGGCCGTACAACTGTCTTTTGAGGATTTTTATGCGGTTGGCGACGCCTTCGACGGAGCCTGATCTCCAGGGCAGGGCCAGGCCGGCAGTGACGGCGTCGGGACAGGTGGTGAGGTAATGGGCGGAGTCGCTGATGGCGGACAGTATCTGCCGGTGCAGCTTTGGGCGGTGATTCCACGGTGGAGGGCTTGTATGTTGCCGCGCCGACCGGGGCAGCCGGCTCGATTCGCACACCTGGATGAGCGACAGCTACGCGGCGAGCCGTTTGGTGCTACGGGCGGGCAGGACGTCAGGGACCTGGTGGGAGTCGCAGTCGATGAGGACCGTGGCGTGAACGTGGCCGCGTTTGAGGGCGAAGTCGTCGACCCCGAGCACCCGGGTAGCGGTGGCCGTCCAGCCTGGTGCATGGCTCTACGACGGCGGCGTGACGCCCTCCCGATCGCTTGCGGCGGTCGGTGGCCGTTGGGCTGGGCATGTCGTTGAGGTGAAGGTGCTGGTCCGTCCGCCTTTGCGCGTCGAGGTTGCCGGTGGCCGGCGGCTGCTGCTGCGTCAGGGCCACCGAATCGGCGTACGCAGCACCGCCTCCGACCACACCGTCCGGTAGCCGAGCCGAACCGAGCGTCGAAAAGCCAGTTGCGGTAGGCAGTAGGGGTGAGCAACCTCGATCCGCACATCCACGTCGTGGCGACACTCGGCGCCAGCGCCGCCACGCGCAACCTTCTGGCGTCGACGTTCGGCCTCGCCGCTGACCTACCGACCTCGGTCACCACCGGCTGCGGGGTGCGCGCGGGGTACGCGATGACTTCCTCGTACCCCGAGCGCGTGACCTGCCTGGCCTGCCGGGAACATGCGCATCGTGAGCACCTCCGCCTGGCCGACGAGGTCGAACGGCTCGGCCGCATGCCGGGCACGAGCCTCGACAGTGACCAGGTGGCTCGAGCCGCGGACCAGTACCGTGCCATCGCCAGGCAGTTCGCCGGCCGCCCTGGCGACGCCGACCGGAGGTAACGGGCGGCCATCGTGGCGGATTGACCGACCAGCGAGGCGCACGCATCTGCCGCTGACCGCGGGAGGCGATACCGGCTGTTACCGCCTCTGCCCCCGGCCGTTCTCGAGCAACGCGGTGGCCTCGGCATGGTCGCGGTCACCGTTCGGCTCATCGAGTAGCTCGTCCGGACACAGCTCATGGAGGTCGCCCCACCGCCGGCGAGCCTTGTAGTCCCCAATGCGGTAACCGCCTGTGACCGCTCTTGCCACGTGTCGCCGCCTGCCCATCGCCGGGCAAGGCAACAAGCTGCCTGCTGGTCCCGTACCGCACTTGCAGGTTGGTGGGTGGCATCCGGATCTGCCGCGAAGCGCTCGTCACCGCAGGCGAGGTCAGTGCGGGTCGCTACCCGTGGGTCTCGTGCAGCAGCGCGGCGATCTCGGTGCGCTGCCGGGTGGTGCGGGGAACCGAGGCTCCCGGTCACCGGTTCTCCGTCCTGCCGGCGTGCCGTGTCCTTGGAGGTCGTACGAGGTCGGCCCTCGGTGGAGCATAGCGATACTGGTTGTCGTTTTCGATAGGTTAAAATGGTGGTATGAGAATCGCTTTCACCGGTAAGGGTGGTAGCGGCAAGAGCACGCTCGCCGCCCTCTTCGTCGGATTCCTGCGATCCGCCGGCCACCGTGTCCTCGCCATCGACGCGGACGTCAACGTCCACCTGGCTCCATTGCTGGGTGTAACCGCCACCCCGGCGTCGGCCATGTCGCAGCCGCGGAACGCCGCCTCGATCCGCCGGCACCTGCTCGGCACGAACCCGCGAGTGTCCGCCGTGGAGCAGTTCGTGCCGACCACGCCGCCGGGTCCGGGATCCCGGCTGGTCACGCTCGACCCGGCTGATCCTGTGCTCGCCGGGCACGCCACGGCGCTCGATCCCGGCACCCACGTGTTGCACGTCGGCACGTACGAGCGGGAGGACATCGGCGCTGGCTGCTACCACGGCCATCTCGCCATCCTGGAGAACCTGCTGTCGCACCTGCATCTCGGTGCCGGCGACTGGGTGGTTTGCGACATGGTGGCCGGCACCGACGCGTTCGCCAATTCGCTGCACGCCCAGTTCGACCTGATCGTCGTGGTGGTGGAGCCGACGCCGGAGTCGGTCTCGGTGGCGCGCCGCTATCGCGATCTGGCGACGGCAGCCGGGGTCGGCGATGTCGTCGTCATGGTGGGCAACAAGGTGGGTGACGACGTGGACCTCGCCTACCTGACGAACGAACTGTCGGGCGGGCCATTTGCCGTGGTGCCCATGCAGGCGGGGCTCCGCCGTGCCCGGCAGGCCGGTGTCTGCCCGACGCCGCAGGATCTCGACGATGTCGCGCCACTGAGCCGTCTGGCGGAACGGGCGCAGG
The DNA here is from genome assembly GCF_004348615.1 of Micromonospora sp. KC207. Classification (NCBI taxonomy): domain Bacteria; kingdom Bacillati; phylum Actinomycetota; class Actinomycetes; order Micromonosporales; family Micromonosporaceae; genus Micromonospora; species Micromonospora sp. KC207. The sequence goes on along the minus strand of NZ_SMKJ01000075.1, from coordinate 12,317 downwards.
ACGGACCCATGACACCCCAACGGCGTGCGGCCCTGCTGCGTGACCTTCATCTCAGGCTGGCGGAACAGTCCTGGGTCCGTAACGCCTACGGGGACGTGACCGGTCAGCTCGGTCCCGTGCTCGCCTGAGGGCCTCCCACCGGCCCACCTGCATCAGCCAGCGGCCGCCGCGGCCGGGTCCGGTGTCCTGGCGTGGATGCCGGCGACCGGCCGCGGCCGACGGACCTCTTTCCCTGTGTAATGCAAACGACTATCGTTTCCGCGGACTGGGACCGAAGGGGACGATCGATGGACCTCCCGCTGTATTTGCAACCACGGGTGGAAGGTCGGCTGCGTGAGCTGCTGACGCAGCCCGCGTTGCTGCACGACCTCGTCCGAGCTCTCGGGTCGCCGCTGAACGTGGTGCTTCCGAACCAGATTGCCGACAACGCCGAGGCATTTCAATCCGTCTACACCGGACATCACTTGCGCGGCGAGGTTTTCTTCGCGCACAAGGCAAACCGCTCAGCGGCATTCGTCCGCCGGTTGGCGGCGACGCCCGCCGCCATCGACGTGGCCAGCCTGGGGGAGTTGCAGCATGCGCTGGGTGCGGGCTTCGCCCCGGACCGGGTGATGGCCACCGGCCCCAAGACCGCCGAGTTCCTCTGGCTCGCCGCGCGCTGCGGGATCACGGTGAACCTGGACTCGCCGGCCGAACTGGACGAGTTGGTGTCGCTGGTCCGCCGCCACGCGCTGCGACCTGTCCGGGTGTTGCTCCGGCTGTCGTCGTTCACCTCCGCCGGTTCCACGATCCTCTCCCGGCCGAGCCGCTTCGGTACGCCGGTCGCCGAGGTGGACGCCCTTCTGGCGCGGATCGCCGACGCCCGCGACGCCGTCGAGCTGATCGGCGTCGCGTACCACCTGGACACCATCGGTCTGGCGGAAAAGGCGACCGCACTGGAGGGCTGCCTGACCGTACTCGCGGGCTGCCACCGGCACGGGCTGCACCCGCGGATCGTCGACATCGGCGGTGGCTTCGGCGTCGACTACCTTGCCGAGGGCGACCAGTGGGACCGCTGGACCAGCGAACTCGCCCTGGCGGTACTGGGGCGCCGACCGGAGCTGACCTGGGGTGGCCACGGCTACGGCTGGCGGGCCGAGGCCGGGTCGCTGCGCGGCGCGCTCGGCCTCTACCCGGCGCACCGGCCGCTGTCCGGTCCCCGGTATCTCGCCGAACTGCTCGGCACGGCGTCCGCCGGGATGGGCGAGCGCAGCCTGGCGACGCTGCTGCAGGAGCATCTGTACGACCTGTGGGTCGAGCCGGGGCGCGCCCTGCTCGACCAGTGCGGCGCTGTGCTGGCCCGGGTCCTCGAGGTTCGTCCGACGGCAGCGGGACCGCATCTGGTGCGCCTCGACCTCAACGCCCGCGATGTCAGCCTCGAGGAGCACGGCGTGATGATGGACCCCGTCCTCCTGCCCGCCACGCCCGCCGCCGCGCCGCCGCCGGCCGAGGGGAATCCCGTCTACCTGCTGGGCAACCTCTGCCTCGAGGCCGACCTCATCACCCGGCGCATGGTGTACCTGCCCGCCCTGCCCCGGGTCGGCGACCTGCTCGCCTTCGCCAATACGGCCGGCTACTTCATGGACTTCAGCGCGGACCACGCGCTGCACCAGCCTGTCGCCCGCACCGTCGCGGCCTGGCAGGACGGCGCCCGCTGGCGGTGGTGCCTGGACGAGCAGTACTGGCCGCTGGAAACGGCCGGCACCACCACCGAAACCACGGCCACCGCCGCGCAGCCGCAGGAGGTTCTTGCATGAGGTACGACTCCATCACGGACGCAATCGGCAACACCCCGCTGGTGCGGATCGATCCGGCCCTGCACGGCCTGGAGCACATCGACCTGTACGCCAAGCTGGAGTTGCTCAACCCTTTCGGTTCGGTGAAGGATCGAGCGGCGTGGAACATGGCCGCACCCCGGCTCGCCGAAGCCCAGGAATCCGGCGCCACGGTGGTCGAGCTGTCCAGCGGCAACACCGCCAAGGCGCTCGCCGTCATCGCCGGCATGCACGGGCTGCCGTTCACCAGCATCACGAACCGGATGAAGGTCCCGGAGATCAAGGACCTCCTGCTGCTGCTCGGCGCCACCATCGAGGAGCTGCCCGGTCAGGCGGAATGCCTCGACCCCACGAACACCGACGACCCGCTGACCCGGATCCACCGCACCATCAGCGAGTCGGGGTCGCGGTACCTGCACACCGACCAGTACTACAACCCGCGCAACACGGCCGCCCACGTCGAGGGCACCGGGCCCGAGATCGTCAAGGATCTCGACGGCCGGGCCCCCGACTACTTCATCGCCTGTGTCGGCACCGCCGGGTCCTCCACCGGCGTCGCCCGCGTTCTGCGTGAGCACGATCCGGCGGTCACGGTGGTCGGGCTGGTCGCCGCAAAGTCCGACTTCATCCCCGGCATCCGCAACATCGACGAGGTGCACGAGGTCGGCCTGTTCGACCCGGGCACGTACGACACCATCGAGGCCGTCTCCGCCGACGAGGCCATCGACGGTCTGCTGGCGCTGGTCCGCCGGTGCGGGATCCTGGCGGGACCCACCGGTGGGGGCGCCTACACGGGCGCCGTGCGCTACCTGCGCCAGGTGGACGCCGACCTCGCCGCCCAGGCGGCGGCAGGCGAGGACCCGGGCCGGCGCAGCGCGGTGTTCATCGTGTGCGACCGGGTGGAGAGCTACCTCAGCTACATCCGCCGTCGCCGGCCGGAGCTGTTGAACCAGCCGGCCCGGGCCGGTGCCGTCTCCACGGTCACCGATGCGGAAGCCGATGCGGCGCAATCGATGGACGTGTCCGCGGCGCGGCAGTGGATCGAGCAGACCCAGCCGTTGATCATCGACCTGCGCGGCACGTTCGCCTTCGCGACCGCCCACATCGAGGGTTCGGTCAACATCGTCGACGAGATCTTCGACGACCTGCTGCGCGGTGGGCTGCCCGTGGATCGGCGCCGTCCGGTGCTGCTGGCCTGCCCGGTGGGAGAGAAGTCGCGTCGCTACGCCGCTCTGCTGAGCAGGATGGGGCACGCCGACGCCCGCAGCCTTGACGGGGGCGTCGTCGCCTGGCGCGACGCCGGCGCCCCGCTGGTGCGCGGTTGATGGCCGCGCCACGGTCGGCCCTCGGCGTGCCCGGTTCCGCGGCCGGATCGGCCGAGGCATGTCCTGTGCCCGACGCCAAACCGGCCGACTCCGCGCAGCACCCGGATCGCGTGCTCGCCGAACTGGACTCGTGGCAGCGCGAGGTACGGTCCCAGTTCCCCATCTTCGCGGAAGCCGCCGGCGAGGCCTATCTGGACAGCGCCGCCACCGCGCAGAAACCGCAGACCGTGCTCGACGCCGTACACCGGTACCTGACGACGGCGAACGCCAACGCCGGACGCGGCACGTACCGGTGGGCCAACGAGACCTCGGCGCTGGTGGAGCGCTGCCGCGGCCGGGTACGCGACCTGCTCGCCGATCCCGACCCGGAGCGTTCCGGCGTCCACTTCACCAGCGGCACCACCGAGGCACTGCGCCGGGTGGCCCTGGACTGGCTCGTCGACACCCTCGCCGACGGCGACGAGATCGTTGTCCCGGCGGCGGACCATCTCGCCAACGTCAGCCCGTGGCAGGAAGCTCGGGAGGTCCTGGCCCGGCGCGGCGTCACCGTGCGCCTCGTGGAGATGCCGTACGAGCCGTCGGGTGACTACGACATCGCGGCGCTGGCGGGCCTGGTCGGCGAACACACCCGCTTCGTGGCGGTCACCCACCTGCACCACGTGTACGGCGCCGACATGAACGTGCACCGCATCCGCCGGCTCGTCGGCGACGACGTGGTGATCTGCCTGGACGCCGCGCAGAGCGTGGGCCACCTGCCGGTCTCGGTCGCCGACCTGGACGTCGACTTCGTGGCGTTCTCCGGGCACAAGGCGATGGCGCTGCCCGGCATCGGCGTGCTGTGGGCACGGAACACCCGCGGACCGCGGTACGTGCACCGCGGCTGGGAGGGTACGCCCAACACGGCGGGCCTGGTGAGCCTGCAGGCGGCCGTCGACTGGTTCGACGTCACCGGCCTGGACCGGATCGCGCGCTGGACGGTCGCCCTCGGTGCTCGCCTGACCGACGGCCTGTACCGGCTGCCGTCCATCCAGGTCCTGGGTTGTCAGCACAGCCTCGCCCTCGACTCGACCGTGCAGCGCCGGCATGGCCTGGTCACCTTCCGGCACCCCGGGATCAGCTCCGCGGACCTGGGGTTCGTGCTCGCCGAGCACGGCCTCATGGTGCGCGCCAACGCCCATTGCCAGGGCCCGGCGGGCGAACGCGAGAGCTCGGTGCGGGTCAGCCTGCACGCCTACAACACCGTCGACGAGGTTGACCGGCTCCTGGCCGTACTGGCTCAGCTCGACGACTCCCTGACCGACGCCACCTCCTACCGCTGAGGAGCCATCGTGACATCACTCGGACAGACCTCCGACCGTACGGTGGTGATGGTCGACGTGTACGCCCCGACGATGCGGCTCGCGAGAGCGTTCGCCGACGCGGGCTGCGCGGTCGTCCGGCTGCGCAGCACCGCGGAGGTGCCGCAGGTCTACCGGGCCCACGGCGGCGACGACGGTGACAGCTTCTTCGCCGACACGATCGTGCACCACGGTGACATCGAGCTGACACTGAAGGCCGTGGCCGAACACGCGCCGGTCGCCGTGATCACCGGCGGGGAACTCGGCGTGGAGCTGGCCGACCGACTCAGCGAGGCGCTCGGGCTGACCAGCAACGGCACGGCGCTCAGCGTCGCCCGCCGGGACAAGTACGTGCAGATCGAGACGGTGCGCGCCGCCGGTCTGCGCGCGGCGAAGCAGCTCGCCGTCACCGACGCCGAGGAGCTGGCCCGCTGGCACGCGGACCTCGGCGGCCGGATCGTCGTGAAGCCGGTGCGCAGCGCCGGCAATGACGGGGTGGCCTTCTGCGACACGCCGGAGGAGGCGGTCGCCGCCTACCGGAGCGTGGCGGGGGCCCGCAACATCTTTTCGCTGCGCAACGACGGCGTGGTGGCGCAGGAGTACCTGGTCGGTACCGAGTACGTCGTCAACACGGTGAGCCGGGACGGCCGGCACCGGGCCACCGACGTGTGGCGCTACACGAAGATCTCCGCGAACGGCGTCCGCGACCGGATCAGCGGTGCCGTCCTCGTGCCGGCGACGGCACCGCAATGGGCGGAACTCGTCGGGTATGCCCGCGAGGTGCTCGATGCCCTCCAGGTCCGGCACGGGCCGGCGCACCACGAGATCATGCTCACCGCGGAGGGCCCCTGCCTGGTCGAGGTGGGTGTGCGCCTGTGTGGGGCCGACACCGCGGCCCAGGCGCTGCTGGCGCTCGGCGAGTCGCAGGTGGAACGGACCGTCCAGGCGTATCTGGACCCGGCGGCCTTTCTCGCGGAGGTGGACCGGCCGCAGACGGTGCGCCGGCACGCGGCGATGGCGTTCCTGACCTCGCCCGTCACCGGGACACTGCGCAGCTACCCGCTTTTGGACCAGGTGCGGGCGCTGGAGAGCTGCCACGAGATCCAGATCGGGGTGGAGCCCGGCGGTTGGCTGCCGCTGACGGTCGACGACACCACCGAACCCATGATGATCGTCCTCGCCCATCCGAGCCCGGAGCTCGTCGACCGTGACCTTGCCACCGTGGGCTGGCTCGACGGGTACGGGTTCTACGACGTCGAACCAGCAGGAGACACGGTATGAGCCGGCGGCCCCATGTGGTCGTGCTGCACCGGCGGCGGGACCGCTACGCGCACTACGACCGGTACCTCGACCACGACCGGTGCACCGTCAGCTACCTCACCACCGAGGTCGGCGCGGCCGGTGTACCGGCCGTCGGACAGGCCACCGCCCTCGATGCCCAGCTCACGAATCGGGCCTGCGCCGCTTCGGTCGCCGGAGGCCTCCGGTGACGGCCCGCTACGTCGAGCTCTGGCGCGTCCCGGGCGCGCCGCTGCTACTGACCGGCGGGGTGGTGGCCCGGCTCGGGCAGGGCGTGACCGTCCTCGCCTGGATCCTTCTCGTCCGGGAGACAACCGGGTCCTTCGTCGACGCCTCGCTGGTCGCCGCGGCGACCTCGCTGGCTACGGCCGCGGCGGCACCCGTCGGCGGCCGGCTCGCCGACCGCTTCGGCGCCGCCCGGGTGCTGCCCTGGTACGGGGCTGCCTACGCCGCCGCCCAGCTGAGCCTGCTGGCAGCCACCCTCACCGGGCAGCCCCTGGCCCTGCTCTGCGCGCTGGCCGCGCTGTCCGGAGCACTGTTCCCGGCCACCAGCCCGGCCCTGCGCGCGGCCTGGACGGTGCTCACCGCCGACGGCACCGGTCGCGAGCGGATCCGGACCGCGGCGATGGCGGCCGAGTCGACGCTGTTCGAGCTGGTGTTCATTGTCGGGCCGCTGCTGCTGTCGGCGGCGATGCTCGTGGCCGGGCCACTCGCCGAGTTGACCGGCGCCCGCCCGGGCGTCGCGGGCCCGGCCGCCGCCATCGTGCTGGCCGCCGCCTGCGCCGCCGGCGGCACGGCCATGCTCGCCCGCGGCCAGGCCATGCGCCGGCTCGAGCCGCAGGGCCTTGCGCCAACCCGAGGGCTGGGACCGCTGCGGGCACCGCGGATGCCCGCCCTGCTGCTGTGCGCCGCCGGGGTGGCATTCTCGTTCGGCGCCTCGCCGGTCGCCGTCGCCGCGTTCGCGACCACCCACGACGGCGACCAAGCACAGGCCGTGACCGGGGTGCTGATCGCCGTCTGGAGCCTCGGCAGCGCGGCGGCCGGCCTCTGGTACGGCGCACGAAACTGGGACACCGCGCTCCCTCGGCAGCTGACCGTGCTGCTGGCCGGTCTGGCGGTGGGATACGCCGCCTGGGCGGCCATGCCCAACAGCATCGCCCTCGGCGCGGTCCTGCTGGTCACCGGCGCCGTCATCGCGCCGGCCATGACCGTGCAGGCGGGCCTGATGGCCCGGATCGCCCCGGCGTCGATGCTGACCGAGGCCTACACCTGGCTGACGACCGTCAACCTGACGATGGCTGCGGCCGGCTCCGCGGTGGCCGGCGTGATCGTCGACGGGCCGGCCGGCGCGATCGGCGGATTCGTCCTCTGTGCTGTCGCGGCCGCTCTCGCCACCGTGATCGCCGCCTGGCCGGGCGTCCTGGCGCCCCGCAGCGCCGCCACGCCGGCGCCACCCCACCCGGCGAGGGTGCCGTGAACAGGCACACCTCGTCGAGAACCCGCAATGGAAAGGCAACCATGATCCCGTACGGCATGGTCCGTCACTGCCTGCGCCGCTTCGTGCGGGCAGCCGGCCTCACCACCCTTGTCGTGGCCGTCGCCGCCGGTACGGCGGCCTGTGGCGGCGGCGACCAGGCGGCCGGCACCGGCGCAGCCGCCTCGGCCGCCCCGGTGGCGATCAAGGACCACTGGGAGCGCACCGTCCAGGTGCCGGCCAATCCCCAGCGCGTCGTGGTCCTCGAGTGGGAGGGCCTGATCACCAAGTCCATGAAGATCTTCGGTGTCGACAACACCCTGGTCGGTGTCGACTCGGCCACCAAGAAGATGGGACACCGGGCAGCGGTCGTCCCGAGCATCGCCAAGGCCGTCGCACTCGGCTCGCCGTGGAGCGGGGTCAACTACGAGCAGCTGGCGGGCCTCAAGCCCGACGTCGTCTTCCTGGAGGCCTGGGTGGCAAGCCAGGAGAACCGGGCGATGCACCAGGAGGTCATCGACAAGATCGAATTACTGGGCGTCCCGGTCGTCGTCCTGATCTCCCCGTCCAACTTCGAGCAGCCGAACATCAGGACCGCTTGGGAGCACATCACCATCACCGGCCAGGTCTTCGGCAAGCAGGCTGAGGCGACCCGGCTCGTCGAGCGGCTGAACGCCGGGCTGGACAAGGTGACGTCGCGGACGAAGGACATCCCGGACGCCGAGCGCACCAAGGTGGCGTACTTCGCCACGATCAACAACGTCATGGGTACGAAGAGCATCCAGTCGTACCTGCTCACCGACGTGGTCGGGGCCCGTAACGTCGCCGGTCCGGGGACGTTCGTGACCATCTCCGAGGAGAAGCTGCTCGCCCTCGACCCGGACGCCATGGTCGTCGCCGGTCACGAGGGCTATCTGGACACCTCACTGATCTACGAGGGCAAGCACGCCGGCCTCAACTGGGCCAACCTGAAGGACATGCGCGCGCTCAAGACCAAGCGTCTGGTCGCGTTGGGCTACGACGAGTGGCGGGCCACCGTCGAGACGCCCATCGCGCTGCTGAAGATCGCCAAGCTGGCCTACCCCGACCGGTTCGCCGACGTCGACATCGTGGCCGAGGAGATCGCGTTCTACCGCGACGTCTACGGCCTGGACGAGGCGCAGGCCAAGGCCGCTATCGAGGCGCAGAAGTACGTCGGTGAGTTGGAGGTGAAGTGACGCCACCCGCACCGAGTTCCATCCCCGCGACCCGCTCCACGGCGGGTCGCGGGGACGACGGCGTGTCCGCGCCCGTCGTCCCCGCGCCGGTGAGCAACCGGCGGCGCGCCGTCCTGCTCGTCGTGACCGCAGCGCTGGTGCTGGTCGTCGCCGTGGTGTCGATCATGGTCGGCGCCTACGTCATTCCCGTCGGGGACGTCCTCAAGGTGCTCGCCGCCAAGACCGGGCTGACCGACAGCACGAACAGCCTGAACACCTCGGTGGTCTGGGACATGCGCCTCACCCGGGTCCTGCTCGCCGGAGCCGTCGGCGCCGCCCTCGCCTGCAGTGGTGCGGCGTATCAGGGCACCTTCCGCAACCCGCTGGTCGAGCCGTTCATCCTCGGTGTGTCGGCCGGCGCGGCCTGCGGGGCGGGACTGGCGGTCATGGTCGACGTGCCGCTCTCGATGCAGGTCATGGCGTTCATCTTCGGCATGCTGGCGGTCTGGCTCACCTACACGCTCTCCCGGGTGCGCGGCGAGCGGCCCACCGTCACGCTCATTCTGGCCGGCGTTGTCGTGGGCTCCTTCTTCTCCGCCGTCTTCTCGTTGTTCCAGTACGCCGGCACGGACGAGCAGCTACGCCGCCTCGTCTTCTGGGTCATGGGTGGCTTCTACCGCGCCACCTGGAACGACGTGGTGATCGTCGTACCCGCCACCGTGATCGGGTGCCTGCTGCTGTGGCGTTTCGGCTGGCGGCTCAACGTGCTCAGCCTGGGCGACGACGAGGCCCGGTCGCTGGGCGTGGACCCGGAGCCGCTGCGCCGCTGGGTCATCGTCCTGGCGACCGCGTTGACCGCCCTGGCCGTGTCGGTCTCGGGCATCATCGCGTGGGTCGGGCTGCTCGTGCCGCATGCTGCCCGGATGATGGTCGGCCCCGACCACCGCTTCGTCATCCCACTGTCGGCCACCCTGGGCGCGGTCTTCGTCATGGCCTGCGACGTCCTCGCGCGCACCATCCACACGGGCGAGGTGCCGATCAGCATCATCACGTCCATCCTCGGCGCGCCCTACCTCGTCTACCTGCTGCGTACCCGCGCCACCCACCTCGGAGCGTCGTCATGACCCTGCAGGTGCGCGGGCTGAGCTTCGCGTACGGCGCACATCCGGTGCTCGACCGGATCGGCCTGGATTTGCGCCCGGGTGAGCTGTGCGCCCTGTTCGGTCCCAACGGCACGGGTAAGTCGACGCTCTACCGCTGCATTCTTGGGCACCTGCGCCACGGCGGCACCGTGACCCTGGACGGCGAAGACCTGTCCGGCCTGCGCCCGGCCCAGGTGGCCCGGCGCGTGTCGTACGTGCCGCAGCAGCACACCAACGCGTTCCCGTTCACCGTGCTGGACATGGTCCTGATGGGCCGCACGCCCCACCTCGGCGGCGTGTTCGGGCCCCGCCGCAGCGACGTCCAGGCGTGCGAGCGGGTGCTGGCGCAGGTCGGCCTGGCGGCTGAGCGCGATCAGCTTTACCACACCCTCAGCGGCGGCCAGCGGCAACTCGTGCTGATCGCCCGGGCGCTCGCTCAGGACTGCCAGGTGCTCCTGCTCGATGAACCGACCGCCAGCCTGGATTTCGGCAATCAGATGTTTGTCTGGCGCACCGTCCGCGACCTGGCGCGGCAGGGCCGTGCCGTACTGGTCTGCACCCATGAACCGAACCACGTGCTGTGGTTCTGCGATCGGGTGCTGGCCCTGGGCCGAGCCGGCCGGCTGCTTGCCGACGGCGTGCCCAGTGAGGTCATCACAACCGAACTCGTCCGCACGCTTTACCCCACGGTGGGCGCCGTCAGCATGACCGGGGCAAGCGTGGTCGCGCCGGTGGATGTTCTTCCGACGCGGCAGTCCGCGTCAGGGTAGAGCTGGGAGACGACGCTGGAGCCCCCCGGCCGTGACGAACTGCGCCGGGTAGCCGAGGGGGCGGTCCCACCGTTCGGGTCCCTGGCGAGCAGCCTCAGTGTTCGTCGTAGTGGCCCTGGTGGGGCGTATGGCGATGCCCGTCGTGCACGTAGTCGACGTGATCGCCGTGCACCACTGCGGCGTGGCCGCAGCCCTCGCCGTGTACGTGCTCGTGCGCCTCCGCCGTGACGTGCGCCTCCGAGTGGCACTCGTCGTAGTGGCCGGCGTGGTCGACGTGCACGTGGCCGTCGTGCAGGTAGTCAACGTGCCCCTCGTGCTGCACGGCGACGTGACCGCAGGCGTCGCCGTGCCGGTGGCTGTGCTCCTCGGCTGGCGCGTGGGTGGCCGCAGCGCACTCGTCGTAGTGGCCGTCGTGGGCGTGGTGCCGGTGACCGTCGTGGACGTAGTCCACATGGCCGGCATGCACCGAGGCCAAGTGCCCGCACCCCTCGCCGTGGACATGGGCGTGGGCGTCATGGATTTCGTGCAGCGTGTCGATCATTGCCTCTCCATCTGATTCGGGGTAGGCGCCAATATAGCATGCGTCTTTTCGCATATTAACATGAGTGGATGTGAAGCGCGGGCCGGATCACCCGCTGGGCCACGGCGCTCGGTGCCCGGCTCACCGTCGCGTTGCGCAGTCCGATTGGGGTGAAAGGGTCGCATGAGCATGAGTCGGCCCGCATGCCCACAATATGGTCGGTGAGGTGGACCGGCGGGCGTTCGCTCTTTGTCTCCTGGTCACGCTCGTTGAACCGACACGTACGGGGGATATGCCAGTCGTGCGGGCGTGCCGTCCAACCGACCGGAAATGATTCCCGTTAACTTGTGACGTTCCTGCCCGCCTGTCCTTCGGAGCACTCCATGGCACCCACCACCAGCGCGTCCGGCACCGCGCTCGACCGCGACCAGGTCGTCCGGTGGCGCGCCGCGTGGGCCGAGGTGATGGGCGGTCTCGTGCCCGGCCTGGCCACCCTCGAGGAGACTGTTTGCCGCGCCGCCGAGACGCTGCGCGGCCGGATGCCGAGCCGGGTGCTCGACCTCGGCGGCGGACCCGGCGTGCTGGCCGAACGGATGGCGAACCGGTGGCCCGGCGCCGCCGTCACCGTCATGGACATCGACCCGGTGCTGCTCGCCCTCACCCGCGGCGCCGTTCCGGATCTCGTGCGCAGCTTCGACGGTGACCTGTCGTCCCCCGCCTGGGCCACCCGCGCGGGGGAGGGCTACGACGTCGTCACTGCCGTCATGACCCTGCACTACCTTGCGCCGCCGCAGGCTCGCGCCCTCTACGACGACGCGCGCCGGGTGTTGTCGCCGGGTGGCCTGCTCGTGGTCGCTGACCTTATGCCGGACGACGGCGTGGCCTCCGTGATGAACGCCCTCGACCCTGCCGACGGTGCGGCCGCCGCCGAACTCGCCTGGGCGCAGTGGTGGAGCGACGTCGCCGAAGCGGCGTCCCTGCGACCCTTGTTCGCCGAGCGCGCCGCGATGTTCCAGGCCCGTCCGCCGGCCGGGTTCACTGCCTCGGCGTCGTGGCACGTCACCGCCGCCCGTGCGGCCGGATTCGCCGAAGCGGGGCTCCTCTGGCGCTGTGGGCGCCACGCCGCCCTCGCCGCCGTGGCCTGACACCGGCGCCGTCCGCAAGACCTGGTGACCACCGCGGTGGTGCTCGCGGCGGTCACGGCCGTCCTGACGACCTGATGCTTCGCCGCCGGTCCGGCCGAGCCGAATGCCCTCCGCCCTCGTGCGCACTGCCGAAGCCGTACGGGCACCACAACTTTACAATGAAACTCATTTCCAATAAGGTGCTGTCGTCCCGCCGGCGATCCGACAAGGAAGTCCATGGCTGTTCCCAAGCGGCGTACGTCGCGTGCCAACACCCGCCACCGGCGCGCGCAATGGAAGGTTGCCGCCCCCACCC
>NZ_SMKJ01000074.1:0-24613 GCF_004348615.1 Micromonospora sp. KC207 | reverse complement strand
GGGTCGGGCCAGCCGGAGTTGGGTGTAGGCGGCGATGATCAGCCAGGTCCAGCGGTCGGCGGTGTGCGGGTCGCGGAGTTTCGGCACTGTCGAGCCGAGGGTCTGCTTGAGCAGCTGGAAGGTGTGTTCGATGTCGAAACGGCGCAGGAACGCCTGCCACAGCAGATCGATGATGGTCGGGTTGGGATTGTCGCTGGGCTGGTGGCCGAGGTCGGTGGACCACCACAGCCAGACTGGCTTCGCGGTCGCGCCGGAGGGCAGCCGTTGCACGTCCAGGCGGATGAGGGCGCCTTCCCCGATGGGCAGATCGGGGCAGTCGGCCCAGGCGGCGCGGCGGGTGAGCCACAGCCGGTGCCAGGCGCGGGCGGTCGCGGTGCCGTAGAGGCGGGTCTCGGTCACGGTGGTCACGTCCGGGGTGCCCCAGCTGGCCGGGTCGCCGAAGATGAACTCGCTGCCATGCCGGGGTGGCCGAGCGCACTTGGGGCCCGGTGTCCATGGCCCCGGCGGGCGGCGCAGCACCCGGTCGGGTCGCATCCGGGCCAGGACGCGTACCGGCAGGTCCCGTAGCAGCCAGGCCAGCCGGGCCGCGTCGTCGCCGGCATCCATCACCACCCAGACCGCTGGGTCACCGGGCTGCCAGTGCCCAGCGGTGATCAGCCGGTCCACCACCGCGCGCAGCTGCTCGGCGGTGACCGCGGCCCGCTCGGTGCCCGGGGCCAGCCGGACCGCGTCCAGCGGCGCGGTCCACGAACTGCGCCCGGACTCCAGGGCCACCACGAACGAGTACGGCCAGCCAGGCACCCCGGTGTGCTGGTCCTTGCCACGACCGTAGGTGTGGCACAGGATCCGCTCCGGCACCGTGTGCGCTCGCGGCCGCAGCCAGCAGGTGACATCCACCGCCAGGACGATCCGCCGTCAGCGGCCCGCGGGACCGGCATCGACGCCACCACGGCCCGCAACCGCCTTTATATCGATCCGACCCGCGCCAAGCGCGTCGTACCACGCGCCGTGACCTCGACGATGCTCCGCCACCAGCGACAACGCCGGCAGCGACCGTACCGGCCCATCCGCGCACAACACCGCGTCAGCCAACTCGAACAACGCATCAGCCCTGGCGCTCAGACAACGATGCAGTTCCGTACGGAACGTCGCGAGCTTTCCCACCGCGCTCCCGCGCTTGGCGTCGGGCACACTGATCATCCCGCAGCCCTTGGTCCTGATCTTCTTCCCTAGGACAAGAAAAATGATCAACCAAGGGCTGCGGCCATGATCAGCCAGGGTCGATACCAACCGACCACGGGTTGAAGATCAAGCTAGACGCGTTGGAGTTGGAACTGCTGGTTGGTGCTACTGGTGGGCGTCCACTGGGAAACGCGGGCGCCGTCAGCGGTGGAGGCTTGCCAAACGTCCATGGCCAGGCCGCTTTGCCGGTTGACCAGGCTCACCACGTCACCGCCGTGTTCGACGAGTCGCCACTGCTGACTGGCGGCGTTGGTGTCCGGCTGCTGGTTGATGTCGGCACCGCTGCTGTTGCTGGCGATCTGCAGGACCAGGCCGCTGTGCCGAGCCCGGATCCGGTAGTAGCCGCCGTCGGACGGCAGAAACTCGAACTGCTGGTTGGGTCCGGTGCCGGTCGACCACTGGATCAGCTGCGCGCCGGCCGCGGTGGATCCGCCGCTGATGTCGGCGGCCTTCCTGCTGTGCTGGGCCACGAGCCGGTAGTAGGCGCCGACCACCACGGGCCCCGACCTGACGGCCGACGCGCGGTAGGTGTGACCGGCCTGCCCGGCGAACTCGATGAGATCGGTTTCGAGCCGCGTCGGCTGGACCGCCGTGCCGTTGGTCTCGTCGCGCAGATCGAAGGTGCCGGCGAAGATCTGGCTGCGCACCCGAACGGCGCCGGCGCGGTCGGGGGTGACGACGAGCTCGATCCGGCTGCTGCTCCACGCAGCGCCAACCGTGTATCCGCCGCGGCCGCGCAGACCCGTGACGCTGCCGGTGGGCCAGGCGGACGGTAGGGCGGGCAGCAGATGCAGTTCGTTGTTGTGGCTCTGCAGGAGCATCTCGGCGATGCCGGAGGTGGCGCCGAAGTTCCCGTCGATCTGGAATGGTGGGTGCAGGTCGAACATGTTCGGCGCGAGCCGGTCGGTGCGCACCAGATCCCGGAGGAGCTTGTACGCCCGTGCGGCGTCTTCCAGCCGGGCCCAGAAGTTGACTTTCCAGGCGAGGGACCATCCGGTGCCATCGTCACCGCGCAGCTCGAGTGTCTGCCGCGCGGCTTGGTGAAGCTGGGGTGTGCCCCGCTTGGTGATCTGGTTGCTGGGGTGCAGCCCGTACAAATGGGAAACGTGACGGTGGGTCCGCTCGGTCTCCACCCAGTCGGCGAGCCACTCCTGGACGTTGCCGCGGGAGCCGACCTTCGTCGGTGGCAGCCGGTCCTTGGCGGTGCGCACCTGGGTACGGAAGGTGGCGTCCACGCCGAGGACCTCGCTGGCCAGGGCGACGCCGTTGAACAGGTCGCGCAGGATCTGGTTGTCCATGGTGGGGCCGGCGCAGACGAAGGCGTTCGAATGGTGGCTCAGCTCTGGCGAGTTCGACGGGTTGGTGACGAGGTAGTTCAACGTCGGGTGGGTGACCAGGGTGTCCAGAAAGAACTGGGCAGCGCCCTTCATCGCCGGGTAGTTCGCGCGCAGGAACTCCAGATCACCGGTGAACAGGTAGTGATCCCAGATCATCGTGGCCAGCCACGCGCCGCCGGTTTGCCACATGCCCGACTGGGCGTAGTCGACGACCGACGCGCCGCGCCAGGCGTCGGTGTTGTGGTGGGCGACCCAGCCACCGGCGCCGTACTGCGCCTGTGCCACCCGGGCACCGGTCACCGTCAGGTCTTTGATCATGTCGAAGACCGGCAGGAAACACTCGGACAGGTTCGTCGTGTCGGCCGGCCAGTAGTTCATCGGCAGGTTGGCGTTGAGGGTGTACTTCGAGTCCCACGACGGGGCCATCTGATCGTTCCAGATGCCCTGCAGGTTTGCCGGCTGCGTGCCCGGGCGTGAGGAGGAGATCAGCAGGTAGCGGCCGAACTGGAACAGCAGCGCGGAAAACTGCGGATCGTTCGTGCTCGCGTGCTGAGCGATCCGCACGTCGGTCGTCTGGTCGGCCGCCGCGGTGCGTCCGAGGTCGATCGTCACCCGGTTGAACAGCGCCTGGTAGTCGGCCAGGTGCCGGGCGCGCAGCTGGTCGAAGCCGGCGGTGCGGGCGGCGTTCAGGCGGCTCCGGGCGATGCCCTGGTAGTCGCCGTTGACGGTGCGGTAGTTGACGTAGCTGGTGCCGATCGAGACCAGCACCGTGACGCTGGTCGCGCCGGAGACCCGCAGGGTGCCGCCGGAGCTGCTGACCGTGCCGCCGGTGACGCTGGCGTTGACCAGGGCGAGGAAGCGGACCTGCCCGGTGACGCCGTCCATGTTTGCGGAGATGCCGTCGAGGCCGATCGTGGCGCTGTCCGGGCTCGACACCGTCGTCCGTTGCGGGCTGTCGAATGTGGCGTTGAACGTAATCGAGTTGGCCCGGTCGGCGGTCAGCTGGATAACGATCACCTGGTCCGGTGCGCTCGCGAACACCTCCCGCTGATACCGAACCCCGTTCAGCACGTAGGTGGTGGTGGCGGTGGCCGTGGTGAGGTCGAGCGCCCGGTTGTACTGCGAGGCACCGCTGGCGCTGCCGAAGGCCAGCCGCAGGTTTCCGACCGGCTGGTACGCCAACTGCCCGGCGGGGTTGCCAACCATCGTCTGATTGATCAGATCCTGCGCCTGGGTCCACTGGTCGGCGAAGACCCGCCGCCGGATCTCCGCCAGGTTGGCCGCACCACGGGTGTTCGCCGAGTCGTACGGACCACCGGCCCACACAGTGTCCTCATTGAGCTGTAGCCGCTCGGCGTCGACATTGCCGAACACCATTGCACCCAGCCGACCGTTACCAATCGGCAGTGCTCGAAGCCAGTCCGTGCCCGCCGGCTCGTCGTACCACAACGCCATATCACCCGCGGCGCGCAGCTGCGGCGGTGCCAACGCGCCGGCCTTGGCGGCCGCGGTCCAGCCGGTGGGCAGCAGCAGGGCACCGGCCCCCGCCGCCCCGGCTCCGAGGAGTTTCCTTCGTGTCACTTCTGACATTTGTCTTCTCCAACCGGCACAGCTACACCCTTGGGAGTGGCGTCACGGCGTGCGGGCACCGCGCCATCGACCGAAGCGCTTCACTCGATCACATGGTCACGCCATCCAAGGAAGTGGCGCATCTAAACGTATGACGTCATACGTTAAGTGGCCGATCGGAGATAGTCAATACGTGTCAACGTTGGTGCCGGACAGGGGCCGCGCCGCCAGGGCCGCGCCCCGCCCGCCCGCCAACGGTCATGCCGCGACGGCACACCCTCGGTCGTCCCCCGTCTCGCCCACGGCCTCGAGTGCCTGCCGCAGGAGTTCGGGTTCGGGTCGGGGATCTAACTGCGAGCCCACGCGCAAAGTGCGACCTCGTGTCGCGACGGCAGAAGCGGATGTCCGGGAACGGTGGGCTCTGGCGGCCTCTACGCGGTGAGTAACCGCTTGATCCGTTCGTACTCGGCGGCCATCTGGGGCTTGGCTAGAAAGTCGTTGAGATCGGCTGAGACCTGGAAATCGACCTGCTCGATGGAGCGGATGGCAAGCTCGTAGAGTTCGCCGCGCTGGTCCGTCTCCAGGTAGGTGGTCCAATGTTCGAGTGCGGAGACGATGGTCAGGAGTTCGGGATCCATGTCGCCGTCTGTGAGGATGCCTTCGTCGATTCGCGCCAGCTGCGTGCGTAACTCGGTCGCGCTGGTCGTCAGGACGTTCTCGCGTGCGATGGCGAGCGCCGCCCACGCGTCCTCGTCGAGCTCGTCCTCAGCTGCGAAGTTGAGCGGCAGTTCGTCCCGGACGAGACGGGCGACCGTCTCGGCGCCGAAGATGCGGAGGTTGTCCTCGCTGGCTCCAGCGATCAGGTGGCGAATGTCCGCTTCGAGTTTGTCATATCTCACCGCTTCAGTCTATGAGTGGGTCGCTGCTGACCACACGCTCGTTGACTACTTGCGGTCGTCAGGGTGTTAAGGCGGGCAACACAGACAGTGGGTGTGACACCAGCGACGGATGCGCAGTCGGGTAGCCCCGATGCATTGCTGCATCGGGGCTCCCTCAGATCCGTACGGGCCACTCGTCGCGGCATACGGCTCAAGTGAGCCCCGGAGGGCGTTTCAGCGTGGAGTAGTGCTGGTTGGCTGCGGGCACCGGTTGCCCGGCGCTGGCAGCGCGAGTGAACGAGTCGGGTACCGTCCGGTGTGGCCTTGTCCGCGTGGGCGGTTAGGTGGTGCTTGGTGATCGCTATGCGGCGGCTGGCTGGACGCGCTCGAACCGTACCCGGCTCAGCCATCCCGGGTAGTCACTGAGCACGTACAGTTCGCCGCGCACGTCGGCGTCGATCGCGGTCGGCTGGATGGGGAAGTTGCCGATCGTGGCGGTCTCGTAGCCGCCCGTGGACTTGGGGCGAACGGCGAACGCGAGGGTCGAGCAGTAGTCGCTCGCGATGTAGGTCCCCCACGCCTCCGGGGTGGCGGACCCTCGGTACACCACGCCGCCGGTCACCGAGCAGCTCTCGGTCATGAAGTGTTCGTACTCGAAGACCGGGTCGGTGTACACCACGCCCGGGCGGCATTGCGCCGGGTCGAACACCGGAGTGCCCTCCCGGCAGGACCAGCCGAGGTTCGCCCCACCCTGCCACGGGCGGATGTGGTTGATCTCCTCGACCAGGCCCTGGCCGACGTCACCGATCCACAGTGAGCCGTCGACCGGATCGACGGAGAACCGCCACGGGTTGCGCAGCCCGTAGAGCCAGATCTCTGGTCGCGCGCCGCGCTTCTGGACGAACGGGTTGCTGGCGGGTACGCAGTAGGGCTTCGCCCCGCAGGTGCGGTTGACGTCGATCCGCACGATCTTGCCGAGCAGGGTGCTGAGGTCCTGACCGGCCTTGTACGGGTCGTTCGAGTGGCCGCCGTCGCCGAGGGACCAGTAGAGGTAGCCGTCGCGGCCGAACGCCACCTGTCCGCCGTTGTGGTTGTTGTACTCGGCGTGCTCCTGGGTGAGTAGCACCTGTAGCCGCTCAGGAGCGCCGATCGGCAGTCGCGCCAGGGTCAGCGCGCCGGCCGGCATGCTCGTATAGGCGACGTAGAGCATCCCGGTCCGCGCGAAGTTCGGCGCAGGCGTGATGCCGAGGAGGCCACGTTCGTTGCCCGACGTGTCGATCCGGGCGGTCAGGTCGAGCACCGGCTGGGCCGCCAGGCCGGTGTCGGGATGGTAGGCGCGGACGGTGCCGTTCTTCTCCGCGATCAGCATCCGGCCGTCCGGCAGCCCGGTGAGCGCGATCGGACGCTGGAGACCGGAAGCCACCTGTTCGGACACCACGGTCAGCTCGGTGAGGGGCACCGCCCTGGTGTGGGGGGTGTCGGCCGCCGAAGCCGGTGGCAACAGGAGCGCGGACAGGACCAGAACGAGCAGCCCTGCCAGTGCGGGGGCTGGATGACGACGCCAGCGCGACATGTTTCAGCTCCTCGAAGCGGGTTCGGTGTGAACGGGATATGGGAGCGCTTCCACAATACATCAGCGATTGTCGATGTTGAAGCGGAGGTTGCACGCGGCCGGCCATGCGAAACAGACACGAAGGGCCGATAGATTCGGCTCTCAATCCGTGTTCGGGGCCGAGGACGACGTGTACTCCTTCGTCGAAGAGGCTGGTCACGGCGCGGCGGAAGGGGATTCGTGCGGCGAGGGCGTTGTTGACGAAGGGGACGATGACGGTCGGCACCTGTCGTCCGATGAGTTCGGCGAGGTGGTCATGGCGTAGTCGTCGGCCGGGCCGAGGGCGACCTTGTTGATCGAGTTGTAGGTTGCGGGTGCGATGACCAGCGCGTCGATGGTGGGTAGCGAGCGGCGGACGCCCGGAGATGCCCGGTAGTCGGATCGCACGGGTGCACCGGTCGGCTCCTCGATGGCCGGTATGTCGATGAAGCTGGTCGCGTGGGGTGTGGCGGCGACCGCCGGAGGCCACCTCCAGATCGTCGTCTGCGCCGCCAGCCCCGCCCTCGACGTCACCACGCTGATCAACGCCGCACACGAGCAGTCCTGGACCACACCGGCGCAGATGGCGTGGACGCGGGCGGTCCAGTTGCCGTCGTAACGGCTCCGGCCCTCGCGGGCCTCGAGCCGGACGTGGTCCAGCGGCCGCGCCGGATACAGGGCGATCATCGCGGCCTCGCCCACGGGCGCGGGCAGCTCGTCCTCTCGTTCAACGACGACAATCTGGGCGACAACGGGGACAACGCCGCCATCGTCGTCAGGCAGTGGATCTGAACGTGTCGCGCGCTCGGCTCGGCCACCGCCGATCATCTCCGCACCGACCTGCCCGAGTAGGCCCTGTCCAACGCGATCGCCGCACCGACGTACCGCTTGGTCCGCGGCTGGGTCGGAGCGGGTTCCGGCACGTCGAGCAGGACGACGAGGCCACCCGTCGGTCGCGGCTGGGCCCGCACGGATCCGCGGTGGGCCCGGGCGATCGAGGCGACGATCGACAGCCCCAGACCCACCCCGTGATCCGTGCTGTCCCGGCCTCGGCGTAGCTGCCGGAACGGCTCGAACAGCGTGGCAGCCTGGTCGACCGGTACGACCGGCCCAGTGTTGCCGACCGTGAGCACGGGTCCCGGGGAGCCGACCCGCACCCAGACCTGCCCTCCCGAATGGTTGTACTTGATCGCGTTGTCCACCAGGTTGATCACCAGGCGTTCCAGTAGCACCCGGTCGCCATTGATGACCTGCGGTGTCAGGTCGGCGTGGATGCGCAGGCCGTTCTGGCTGGCGCGGGTGCGCTGCGCGTCGATCACCCCGGCAGCCACCTCGTCGAGCCGCACCGGTGTGCGGTGGTCCAGCCCGCGATCGCTGCGGGCCAGCACCAACAACCCTTCGATGAGGGACTCGATCCGGACGTTCATCGCGAGCAGGCGTGAGCACAGGCCCCGTACGGCCGGGTCGGTGCTCTTCCGGGCCAACGCCACCTCGACCAGGATGCGCTGCGCGGCCAACGGTGTGCGCAGTTCATGCGAGGCGTTGGCCACGAACCGCCGCTGACTGTCGAACGAGTCCGACAGCCGATCGAGCATCTCGTCGAAGGTGTCGGCCAGGTCGGTCAACTCGTCGCGGTGTCCCCGCATCCGGATGCGCTGGTTCAGGTTCTCCGCGCTGAACTGGCGCGCCGCCTCGGCCATCACCCGTACCGGCCGCAGCATGCGACTGGCGACGATCCAGCCCACCAGCAGGGCAAGCAGCAGGGTGATGGCAAGCGTCACGCCGGACTGCACCAGCAGCGTGTCAAGTACGTCGATGCGGTACTCGGCGGCCATGTCCGCGTTCAGCGGTCGCACCATCGATGTCGGGGTCGGGCCCGTGGTGTCGATTCGTCCGCTGGCGACCGGAGGGAGCGCCGCCCGGAACAGGATGTAGTTGATCGTGAGTAGGATGACGGCGCTGAGCAGAAAGATCCCGCCGCACATGAGGACCAGGTGTCCCTTGACTGACAGGCGACGCAGGACTACTCGCCCAATCGGTAACCCACTCCGGACAGCGTTTCGATCACCGCCGGGCTGCCCAGCTTCTTTCGCAAAGTCATCATTGTCACTCGAACCGCGTTCGTGAACGGATCGATGTGTTCGTCCCATGCCTTCTCCAACAGTTCCTCGGCGCTGACCGCGGCGCCTTCGGCCCGCATCAGAACTTCCAGTACGGCAAATTCCTTTCGGGACAGCGCGATGAACCGGCCGTCCCGGAGCACCTGGTGCCGGGGGACGTCGAGTTCGATGCCGGCACGACGCAGCACCGGCGGTAGCGCCGGCCTGGCACGCCGACCGAGTGCCTGTACCCGGGCGACGAGTTCGGCGAGGGCGAACGGTTTGGTCAGGTAGTCGTCCGCGCCGATGCTGAGCCCGTGTACCCGTTCGTCGAGGTCGACCGAGGCGGTCAGCATGATCACTCTGGCTTCACCACCGGCCGAGACGATTGCCCGGCAGACATCGTCGCCGTGTACCACAGGCAGGTCGCGATCGAGGACGACGACGTCGTAGCGGTTGATGCTGATCAGCTCCAGCGCGGTGGCGCCGTCTGCGCACAGGTCCACCGCCATGGCCCGCTGGCGCAGTCCCTCGGCCGTCGCCTCAGCCAGTACGGCCTCATCTTCCACGATCAGTACGCGCATTGAGGTCCCTTCTCGTCGCACCGGCTCCAGTGTGCACCAATCGATCGTAAGTTCGAGATAAGAAGTACCGCTTACGCCACCAATATCAGCTCGCTGGTACACCTTTTGGCAAGAGTGACATCCTCCTGAGCTGGCGATGATCCTGATCGGGAGAGGACCCTGGAAAGAGGAACGCCATGAGTCGTGAGTTGTTAACGCCCATCCTGCTGGCCACGCTACTGCTGGCCACCGGCTGTGCCACCAAGGCCGGCAGTAACGAGGTCGCGTCGGTGTCCGGTGTCTCCAGCGCGCCCGTGGACGCGAACCAGGACGAGTTCCGGCGGTGTATGAAGGAGCAGGGAGTCGATCTCGACGCGAATAGTGACAGCAATGAGTTGGGCGGCGGTTCGGGGCACGACTCGGGCAAGGTCGACTCCACCAAGGCGCCCGGCCAGCAGCAGCGGGAACTTGCCGCGCTCGAGCAGTGCCGCCAGCACCTGCCCAACGGCGGTAACCCGCAGCCGCTCGGCGAGGAGGAACTGGAGCAGGCCCGGGCGTTGGCCAAGTGCATGCGCGCCGGTGGTTTCGACTATCCCGACCCCGACCCGCACTCCGGTGGCGGCTCCGGTTCGCTGGCCATCCCGCCGGGGATCGACATCAGCAACCCGACCGTCCTGGCCAAGCTACGCGAGTGCCGGCAGGAGGCGGGCTACCTGCCAGCCACGCCGGGTGCCGGATCGTGAGCGCGGCGACCACCAGCCAGAGCGGCGGTCCGGTGCGGATGCGACGCGAGCGGCGACAGCGCTGGCTGCTCGGGGGCGTCGTGGCCGTGGCCGTGCTCGGCACCGGCGGAGTCACGGCGTACAGCCGACTCCAGGGTGTCTCCGCCGAGCCGGCGCGGGAGGCGGCCACGCCTCGGCGCACCGCGACGGTCACGAAGACCGATCTGGTCGAGCGGATCGTGGTCGGCGGCATGGTCGGGTACGGGCGGACCAGTCCGGTGACCGGTCGCCGGGCCGGCACCATCACCTGGTTGCCCAACGCCGGCGCGCTGGTCAGGCGGGGAGAGCGGCTCTACTCGGTGGACGCTGACCCTGTCCCGCTGCTGGTCGGGGACACTCCGATGTACCGGGACATCGGCGACGGGGTGTCCTCCGGGCCCGACGTTCT
This sequence comes from Micromonospora sp. KC207, assembly GCF_004348615.1. Lineage (NCBI taxonomy): Bacteria > Bacillati > Actinomycetota > Actinomycetes > Micromonosporales > Micromonosporaceae > Micromonospora > Micromonospora sp. KC207. The sequence goes on along the minus strand of NZ_SMKJ01000074.1, from coordinate 14,164 downwards.
GGTCCTGGAACGCAATCTGGACGCGCTCGGCTATGACGTTGGCACGGTGGACGGCAAGTTCCGGTCGGGCACCCGGCGGGCACTCAAGGAGTGGCAGCAGAGACTCGGCCTGCCAGAGACCGGGCGACTCGCCCCCGGCGACGTTGTGGTGCTCCCCGGTGAGGTACGGGTCGACGAGGTGACCGGGCGGCTCGGTGGCTCAGCCCAGAGTGAGGTGCTCAACGTGTCCGGTGTCGGGCGACTGGTCACGGCGGAACTGGAGGAGGCTCAGCGCGGCTTCGCACGTCCCGACGCCGAGGTCCGCCTCGACCTGGCCGACGGACGGTCCACGACCGGCATGATCAAGTCGGTCGTCGCCGTCGGTGGTGACGAGGACGATCGGTCCACGCTCACGGTGACGATCGGCTTCACCGACTCCGCGCTGGCCACCAAGGTGGACACCGGCCCGGTCACCGTCCGGTTCGACGGGGCCAGCCGTGACGATGCGCTCGCCCTGCCGATCGAGGCCCTGGTGGCGCTGCGCGAGGGCGGTTACGGAATCGAGGCGGCCGAGGGCGAGCAGCGGTACTACGCGGTCGAACTGGGCCTGTTTGCCGACGGTCTGGTCGAGGTCTCCGGGGACGGGGTCACCGAGGGCATGGTAGTGGTGGTCGCGGGATGACCGCGGTGCTGGAGTTGGAGAACGTTTCCAGGATCTATCCAGGCGGCGTCCACGCACTACGTGCGGCGAACCTCCGCGTGCACGCGGGCGAGATGATTGCCATCGTCGGGCCGTCCGGTTCCGGCAAATCGACCATGTTGCACCTGATGGGTACCCTCGACCGGACCACGACCGGAACGGTGTGGATCAACGGACACCGGGTCGACCGGCTGACCGACCGCCGGCTTTCCGCATTGCGGGCCTCGTGGATCGGGTTCGTCTTTCAGTCGTTCCACCTGACCGACGGGTTGAGCGCACGGGAGAACCTGGTCACGGCGCAGCTCTACCGGGGTGTCCCCACCCGGTTGCGGCGAGCCCGCGCGGATGAGGCACTCGAACGGGTCGGGCTCGCGCACCGGGCCGACCACCTGCCGACCGAACTGTCCGGCGGGGAACGGCAACGGGTCGCGATCGCCCGGGCCGTGGTGAACCGTCCCAGCATCGTGCTGGCCGACGAACCCACCGGCAACCTCGATTCCCGGGTGGGTGCCGAGGTGCTCGACCTGCTCCGGGAACTCAACGCCGAGGGCACCACGATCGTGGTGATCACGCACGATCTCAGCATCGCCGGTCAGTTCCCCCGTCGAGTGGAGATGCTCGACGGGCAGATCCGCGCCGACGTCACCCAACACTGTGCGGTGGCCGGATGACCGTGCGACTGCCACCGCCCACCCGGTTGTCGTTGCCCGACCTGCTCGGGCTCGCCACGGTTGGTATCCGGGTCCGCCCGGCGCGCACGGTGCTGGCGGCCCTCGGGATCACCATCGGGATCGCCGCCCTGATCGCGGTGATCGGCATTCCGGCGTCCAACCAGGCCGCGGTGCGGGCGGGGCTGGCCGCGCTCGGGCCGAACCTGCTCACCGTCACGCCCGGCCAGAACCTGGTCACCGGAAAGCGAGCGCAGCTTCCTGCGGAGTCGGTGCCGATGATCCAACGCATCGAGCCGGTGCAGTCGGCCTCCGCCATCGGCTACACCTCAGCCAAGGTGCGACGGACCAACCTGGTGCCGGAGGACGAGACCAACGGCCTCGCGGTCGCCGCCGCCCGACTCGACCTGCCGGCTGTGCTGAAGGCGACGATGCGCGTCGGGGTATTCCTCGATCGCGTGACCGAGCAGTACCCGGCCGTGGTGCTGGGTGCCCGGGCCAGTGAACTGCTGGGCGTCGAGCCGCGGCCAGGTGAACCGGCTCCGCCGGTCTGGATCAATGACCGCTGGTACATCACTGTCGGGGTGCTCGACCGACTCCCACTCACCCCGGAGATCAACAACTCGGTCCTTGTCGGCTGGCCGGCGGCGCAGCGCTACCTTGGCTTCGACGGGCGCCCGCAGGCGATCTTCGTCCGCGTGGACGACGAGGCTGTCGACGACGTACGGGCGGTCCTCGGGCGCACGGCAAACCCGCAGCGGCCCGAGGAAGTGCTCGTCTCTCGTCCGTCCGACGCACTGGCCGCGCAACGTCTGGTCGAGCAGGCGTACTCCTCGTTGTTCCTGGGGCTCGGCGCGGTTGCGCTGCTGGTCGGCGGGATCGGAGTGGCCAATACGATGATCATCTCGGTGCTCGAACGGCGCCGGGAGATTGGGCTGCGCCGGGCGCTCGGTGCCAGCCGCGGGCATGTCGCCAGCCAGTTCCTGGCCGAGTCCGTACTGCTCACCGGCATCGGCGGTGCGCTGGGAATACTGCTCGGTGCGGCGGTCACAGCCGGCTACGCCGTAGCTGAGCGATGGCCGGCTGTCCTGCCGCCGACGGCCCTGCTCGGTGGGCTCGCGGTAGCGGTCGGCACCGGTGTGCTGGCGGGTGTCTACCCTGCGGCCCGCGCCGCCCGGCTCGCGCCGACCGAGGCGTTGAGCACGAACTGACCGGCTGGCGGTAGTCGCCCGCACCGTCGCCCGGCGGCGGTGCGGGCTGACCGGTTCGACGCACGTACGGGTGCGGCCCCCCGGGAGAACCGGGAGGCCGCACCTCTGTTGGCCGAACGGGACTCAGCTGATCGCGGTTGGGCCGATCGTGCTCCTCCCGATGTTGGCCCTCCCAATTGGGGCCTCACCCAGTTGCGGGATCAGCCGGTCGTGGGATCAGCCGATGGTCTGGAACCGGAATGCGGTCGCCGGCCCGTACGAACCGCAGTCGACCCAGCTGAACCAGGAGCCGACCCCGACGTAGGGACCGTTGACCCAGCCCCAGCCCGCGCAGTGCACGCCGAAGCTGACCGATCCCGAGTACACGGTGTAGTAGGCCTCGACGTAGTTGGGCGCGTAGTAGTACACGTTGTAGCTGTAGGAGGCCGCCGGCCCGATCACCGAGTCGCTGCCGAGCACCTTGGCTCCGGCCGGTGCGGCGGCCGGTGCGGCGGCCGCACCGACCGCGGCCTCGGTGCCGGCCGTGGGCGCGGTCTTGGCATCCTTGGCCGCCTGAGCGGGGGCGGCCACTGCGGTGGCAGCGAAGATCATCGCTACCGCCAGCGTCATCTGGAGCAGGACAGTGCGGATGCTCTGGCCGTTGTGCCGGAGCCTGGTCGGAACGTTCATCCTGGGACCTCCATGGAGCCCTCGTGGGGGGATGGACACCGACAAGCATCGGCAGCAACCGGCGACGCTCAAATAAATGGAAGCGATTCCTTCCATGACATGGGGTCTGGCGAATGTGTTGACGGTTTTTGACTCATCCGATCATCCTCCCGACGATGGGCCGAACGGGCAGCTCGCTTCCCTTTCAACCCATCGATCGGCGACTGTCGGATGTGCGACAGGTGATGTGTGGACTTCACCGAGTCATATCTACACAAGTGAATTCTTGGCCAACGGGATGGCGTTGGTGGCGTCAGCCCGGATGGTCAGATCTTCCTGTTGGATGCAGGAGGCTAAGCGGTGTCCAAATTGCCCAACGTGGCAGGTGACAATAATCACCCAGGCGGGGTTGACACCTTCTGGTGGAGCTGTTGGGGCGCGGGAATTCGGCAGCGCGTCCGACGCCGCGACGTTGGTCCGGGCTGCGTACAGCAGGGTCTCCCCGCGCCGGCGTTCGTGGCGTGGGGCCGGGTCCTTCCCCTGACCAACCACTGTCGCGGGTCGAGCGTCTGGTGCTCGGGCGAAACGGGTCGCTGGCGTGGGCGCTGTCGGCGTCAGTGCTGGTGGCAGTGTGCTGGACGATCGGGCGGACCGGCTCACCGTCCTTCCTGCGCGCCGGGGCGGGCCGCGGCGGGCGGGTGGCAGCGGCAAGCTCCCGGTTCGCCAGGGACGCCGAGGGTGCCACTAAAGAAGTGGCATTGCCCCGCAGAACCTCTGTAAGTCGCGAAGCGCCACCATGCATGCATCACGAACATCCAGGTCAAGGTGACGCGGGTGGTGGGTCGCACTCGGGCCCAGGTGCCTTGCGGGTATGGCGGGCGCGGGCCGGTCGGTGGCGCGCGTCTATGCGCAGGCCGGCACGCGCGCGGTGAACGCCTGTCGACCCCTTTATGTTTTGCTTATAGCGACGCTGCCACAATTGCGGTCCGGGAGGATGTGGAATGTTGCTTGATGATCTCCGGCGTAAACCGCTCGGGGCAGGCCTGCTGGATGCCTGGATCTTTCCGTCGGCGTCGGTGGATCTACGCGGATGGTCGGCGCTCCGTCGATCTTCTGAACTTGACACCGCGGTCCGGCAGGAAGTGGACAAGCCGTGGCCCACTGCGCCCGGCGGCTGCCATTGGCTCGGGGCTGCTGCGGCGATGATCGGAGGCAGGGGATACTATTGATGACCATCGACCAATTTGCGGCCGAGGTCTGGCTCACCCCGCGGACCATCCGTTCCTACCACACCCGCGGGCTACTTCAGCCGCCGAACCGGATCGGCCGGACACCCTACTACGACCGTCCCCACCTCAACCGAATGCGGACTGTCGCACTTCTACAGGGACGGGGCCTTCCGCTGGAAGCGATCTGTGCCTTGATCGACCCGGACGTGGTAATCGGCAAATTCATCCTGCCGGACCGGACGATCGACCAGGTGCTACGTGCCGACCCGAGTCTGACCCGCCCGCTGGTCGATAGCGGAGTCCTCCTGCCGCGCCCGGACGGCGCGTTCGGCGTCCGGGGCGCTCGTGCGGTGCTGGCCGCCAGAGTCGCAAGCCGGCCAGACGCTCCGCTGGCCGAGGTACTGCACGTTCTTGCCGGCTCGGTGACCGCAATCGCGCCGCTCGCCGACGAACTGCTCCGCCGGGTGGGTGCCGAATTGCTCCGTTTGGTGCCCGGCGGTGTCTCCCATCGGGACGAGCTGCTTGACCTTGTTGTCGAGGCGTTGCGGGTCGGGCTGCAAACTCGGGCCACGCCGGCCGCCTGACCGGGACGTGTCCGGCTCCGGCCAGGCGTTCGCCGCTGGTCGGAGCCTTGTCGTGCCCCCTGCGGACGCCGGGTGCCGGCGGATCTGCTGGCAGCCGGGCCGCAAACCATTGGCTCCTGGCGCGGCGCAGCATCACCACCGGAGAGATCGCCGCGGCCACGCCGCCCGCCAACATCCCCCGTCGTCTCGTCGACCAGCGCCGATTTCGTCATCCGCCGCGCGTGACGCGCCAAGGCTTTCCGAGTAACGGTCGTTGACGTCACGTAACGGGTTCGTCAGGTAGTTCGGCCGTGCTCGATGACCGAGATCGCCGAATACTCGCAGGTCGTCGTCCGAGGACAGTCGCTGTGCTGCTACCTCGACGTGTCCCTGCCCGAGATGCTGCGGCGGCACTTGACCCGCCCACAAACCAGCGAGTCCACCGCTGAGCAGATGAGCGGCTGGTATGCCGACCGGGACGGTCACATGGTTGACTGGGGTGGAAATCGGACATTGGTAAAAGGAGCCAGGGAGGCCCTCCACGCGGCTCCCGTCCGTGAGTCCGTGACCGATCGGACGTACCAGCTCCGATACAGGAGGCCCCCTTGCGGAACAGCCCGCCGTCAACCCACTCGCAGCTCGTCCTGCACGAGGTGACCAAGCACTACACCGAGCGGGTCGTCCTGGATCGGGTCTCACTGACCGTCAAGCCGGGGGAGAAGGCCGGCGTCATCGGCGAGAACGGGTCGGGGAAGTCGACCCTGCTGAGGCTCGTCGCCGGGCTGGAGACGCCGGACGACGGTGAGTTGACCGTCTCGGCGCCCGGCGGCATCGGTTATCTCGCCCAGCGGCTCCGGCTGCCGGCCGGCGGCAGCACCGTACGGGACGTGGTGGACCACGCGCTCGCCGACCTGCGCGACCTGGAGACCCGGTTGCGCGCCGCCGAGGCGGACCTGGCCACCGCCACGCCCGCGCAGCTGGACGCCTACGGCACGCTGCTCACCGAGTTCGAGGCGCGCGGCGGCTACCAGGCCGACGCCCGGGTGGACGCCGCCCTGCACGGTCTCGGCCTGGCCGAGCTCGACCGCGACCGCGACGTCGACACGCTCTCCGGCGGGGAGCGGTCCCGACTCGCGCTCGCGGCGACCCTGGCCGCCGCGCCGGAACTGCTGCTGCTCGACGAACCCACCAACGACCTCGACACCGAGGCCGTGGAGTGGCTGGAGGATCACCTGCGGTCACACCGGGGCACCGTCGTCGTGGTCACCCACGACCGGATGTTCCTGGAGTCGGTCACCCCCACCATTTTCGAGGTCGACACCGACACCCGGGCCGTGCACCGGTACGGCGACGGCTACGCCAGCTACCTGCGGGCCAAGGCAGCCGTCCGAGCGGCCCGGGAGCGCGCGTACGCGGACTGGCTGGCCGAGGTCGAGCGGCAGTCCGAGCTCGCGGAGCGGGCCGGGACGATGCTCAGGTCGATCTCCCGCAAGGGGCCGGCGGCGTTCAGCGGCGCCGGCGCCCACCGCTCCCGGTCCTCGTCGACGGCGACGTCCCGCAAGGCCCGCAACGCCAACGAGCGGCTCCGTCGCCTGCGGGAGAACCCGGTCCTGCGTCCCGCCGACCCGTTGCGGTTCACCGCGTCCGTCGCCCCGGACCCGACGGACGCCGACATCCGCTGCGTCGAGTTGACCGACGTCCGGGTGGGCGACCGCCTGCACGTGCCGGAGCTGAGCATCGGCCCCGCCGAACGGCTGCTGATCACCGGCCGAAACGGTGCGGGCAAGAGCACCCTGATGCGGGTGCTCGCCGGGGAACTCGTCCCGGACGGCGGAACGGTGCGGCTGCCGGCCCGGGTCGGCCACCTGCGTCAGGACGTGACGGTCGGGCAACCCGGCCGCACCCTGCTGGAGACGTACGCGTCTGGCCGGCCGGGCCCGCCCGACGAGTACGTTGAGGAGCTGCTCGCGCTCGGTCTCTTCCGCCCCGAGGGCCTGCGCATGCCGGTCGGGACGCTCTCGGTCGGGCAGCGCCGGCGGATCGACCTGGCCCGGCTGGTCAGCCGCCCGGCCGACCTGCTGCTGTTGGACGAGCCCACCAACCACTTCGCGCCCCTGCTCGTAGAGGAGCTGGAACAGGCGCTGGACGGCTACGCCGGGATGCTGGTGGTGGTCACGCACGACCGGCGAATGCGGAGCACCTTCACGGGGACCCGGCTGGAGCTGCGCCAGGGCGAGGCGATCGGGGTGAGCCGCGCCTGATGATCGGCCCGGGACGCCGTGACCGCGCCGGGGCGGTGTGGGTCTCAGCCGGGGCCGGTTCCCGGTCGGGCCGTGGACGGCGCCGTGAGAGCGGCCGTGATCTCGGCGCACACCGCGTCGAGCTGACCGTTGAGGTAGAAGTGCCCGCCGGGAAAGGTGCGGACCACCGTGGCCGCCGCGGTCACCTTGGCCCACGCCGCGGCCTCGTCGGCGGTCACGTTCGGGTCGGCGTCACCGGTGAGCACGGTGACCGGGCAGCGCACCCCGGGGCCGGGCCGGTAGTCGTAGGCGGCGACGGCCCGGTAGTCGTTGCGGATGGCGGGAAGGAGCATGTTCAGCAACTCCTCGTCGTCCAGCAGGCTGGAGTCGGTGCCCTCGAGCCGGCGGATCTCGTCGATCAGCTCGTCGTCAAACCGGTAGAACCGGTCCCGCCGACGGACGGACGGGCTGCGGCGGCCGGAGGCGAAGAAGTGCACGAGCCGATCGGCGGCGGCCGGCGGGAGCCGGCGGCCGGCTTCGAAGGCGACCGTGGCGCCCATGCTGTGCCCGAAGAAGGCCGTCGGCCGGTCCGCCCAGGCGAGCACGGCGGGCAGCAGCCCCTCCACCAGGGCGTCGACGGACTCGACGAAGGGCTCGCCCCGGCGGTCCTGCCGGCCCGGGTACTGGACCGCCAGCACGTCCACGTCGGCGGCGAGCCGGCGGGAGAACGGCAGGTACGCGCTGGCGGCGCCCCCGGCGTGCGGGAAGCAGAACAGCCTCACGGCAGGGTCGTCGACGGGCCGGTAGCGGCGTAGCCAGAGTTCGGACGGATCGGCGGGCGGGGACATGGCGATCGACGCTCCTCGGGCTTCTCGACGTTGAGGTGGTCCGGTCGTTTCCGGCGGCGCGCGGGCTGGTCGTGCCCGGCGGCACCTCACCGGTGGGGCGGCCCCACCCCCGCGCCGAGGTCGGTCACGATGTCGCGCACGGCGGTCACCACCGTCTCGACGCCCTCGTCGGGCAGGTGGGGGCCGATCGGCAGGCTCAGGACCTCCTCGGCCAGCCGCTCGCTGATCGGCAGCGGCCCAGCCCGCCGCACGTCCTCGGTGTCCCGGTACGCCCCGGAGCGGTGCGCCGGGACCGGGTAGTGCACCAGCGTCGCCACCCCCGCGTCGGCCAGTCGGGCCCGCAGCGCCTCGCGGTGCGGGGTGCGTACCACGTACAGGTGCCACGCGGACGACGCCCACGGCGCGACGGAGGGCAGGACGAGGCCCGGCAGACCGGCCAGCGCCTCCGTGTAGCGCCGGGCCACCCGGGCCCGCCGCTCGGTCCACTCGTCCAGGTGGGGCAGCTTGGCCCGCAGCACCGCCGCCTGGAACTCGTCAAGCCGCGAGTTGCCGCCCTGCACCTGGTGGTCGTACTTCCGCGCGGAGCCGTAGTTGCGCAGCAGCCGGACACGCTCGGCGACCCGGGGGTCGTCGGTGACGACGGCCCCGCCGTCGCCGAGCGCACCGAGGTTCTTCGCCGGATAGAAGCTGAACGCGACGACGCCGCCGGCGCCGACGGGTCGCCCCCGGTAGGCGGCGCCGTGGGCCTGCGCCGCGTCCTCCACCACAGGTACGTCGTGCCGGTCGGCGACCGCCCGCACCGCGTCCAGGTCGACCGGGTGCCCGTACAGGTGCACGACGAGCACCGCCTTGACCGCGGGGGTGAACGCCGCGGCCAACCTGTCCGGGCAGATGCCGTAGGTGCGCTCGTCGGGTTCGACCGGCACCGGCCGGGCCCCGGTGGCCGAGACCGCCAGCCACGTCGCGATGAACGTGTGCGCCGGCACGATCACCTCGTCACCGGGGCCGACGCCCAGCGCCCGCAGGGCCAGCACCAGGGCGTCAAGCCCGCTGCCCACCCCGACGCAGTGACGCGCCGCGCAGTATGCGGCGAACTCCGCCTCGAACGCGTCCAGCTCCGGCCCGAGCAGGTACCAGCCGGAGGCGGACACCCGGGCGTACGCGGCGTCCAGGCCGGCCCGTACCTCTTCGTTGGCGGCACCGAGATCCAGGAAGGGAACGTCCCCTCTCACCTCGACGGCTGTCCGTCGCGTACCACGTGGATGGGCAGGCGTCGCGCGGTGAGCTGGTCGGCGTCGTAGAACTCGACGCCGTCGTGGTCGATCCGGAACTCGGTGAACTGGTCGAGTGCCTGGTTGAGGAAGACCTTCGCCTCCAGCCTGGCCAGGAACGCGCCCAGGCAGTGGTGGATGCCGTGGCCGAACGCCAGGTGCTTGTTCGACTCGCGTCGGACGTCGAAGGTGTCCGGGTCCGTGAACACCTCGGTGTCGCGGTTCGCGGAGGCGATCCACGCGATCACCATTTGGCCCTTGCGCATGGGGTGCCCAAAGATGTCGGTGTCCTCGTTCAGGATCCGGAAGATGCAGTTGAACGGGGACCGGTAGCGCAGCGTCTCCTCGATCACACCCGGGACGAGGCTGCGGTCGGCGCGCACCGCCGCCTGGGCCTCCGGGTGCTCCTCCAACACCAGGAACAGGTTGCTGAGCAGCGTGGCACTGGAGATGTGCCCGGCGGTGAGCAGCAGGGCGACGATGTTGACGACTTCCTCGTCGGTCAGCCTGCGCCCGTCGACCTCCGCCTCGCAGAGGCCGCTGATCAGGTCGTCCTTCGGCTCGGCACGCTTCTGGGCGATCTGCGCGTACAGGAACTCGGACCACTCCTCGATGGCGGGGCCGACCGTCTCGGTGAAGTCGTCCGGGAGGTTGGGGTACTCCAGGCCCTCGTTGCTGAGGATGATGTCCACCCACTCGCGGAACTTCTCGTGGTCCTCGGTGGGGATGCCGAGCAGTTCGGCGATGACCGTCACCGGCAGGGGGTACGCGAGGTCGCTGGCGATGTCGATCCGGTCCTGGTCACGTACCCGGTCGAGCACGTCGGCGGTGATCTGCCCGATCCGCGGCTCGAGCTGGGCGATCCGGCGGGGAGTGAACGCCTGGCTGACCAGCTTGCGCAGCGGCGCGTGCCGCGGCGGGTCGATGCCGCCGATGGTGCCGGGGCCCATCAGCAGGGCCAGTTCCGGCGGGACGGGAAAGGCCGAGGTGAAGTCCGAGGAGAAGACCAGCGGGTTCGTGGTGACCGTCTGGTAGTCGCGGTAGGAGAACACGTGCCAGGCCTGGCGGGTCTCGTCCCAGGAGACGGGCCAGTTCTTCCGCATGTAGGCGAACCAGTCCAGCAGCCCCTGGGCGTCGGCGCCCTTGGGCAGGTCGATCGGTCCCGCCGGAGCGTTCGGGGTCTGCGTCATGGTGAGCTCATCTCCTCGGTGGTCTCGGCCGTCGGGCCGAACGGAAAGAGGGCCTGGTGCGCGAGGGCCGTCCGGTCAGGGAGGGAATCGTCCCGGTTCGAGCTGTCGCCCGCGGCCGTCTCCGTCGCCACGCCGACCCTCCGCGCAGGCACCGCCTGACCGGGCACGTCGAAGGGCCTGACCGTTTCCGGAGCGCCGGCTAATGCGGAATCGAAAGTGCTGTGGAGGTCGCGAAGTGTGAGTCGTGTCGTCGTGGACTGATCTTCTCGTGCTGGGCGGCGAGTCAGGGCTGCGGCGGCGGGGAAGCCGTGCCGCGTACTTCTCTGGGGCGTCGTAAGTTTCGGTACGAATCGTGATGTCCGCAAGTCTGGACCTGACATAGTGCTGTCTGCAACGCTCGGAGCATTCGTTTTAGCAGTTGATTGTGGTCATTGTCTTTAGCGATCGGGTCGGTTCATAATCAAGACATGACATAGTCTTCTGCAGCTTCGTGACAATGGTCATCGATCAGTGTTTGCTAAATCGGCGGAAGGGGCGAGCGGTTCGGGGGGCTTTGTCAAGATCAATGCAAAACCGCATCCTTGATCAATGCGGAACCGCACCCTGCCTGGAGGATAAGCTGCCATGGAGCACCAAATAACGGCCGGGTCCTGCAGGTTCTACCCCTTCAGTGACCGCGCCGACCTGAATATCGATCCCACATACGGCGAACTGCGCTCGAAAGAGCCGGTCGCCCGCGTCCGCATGCCCTACGGAGGGGACGCCTGGCTGGTCACCCGGCACGCCGACGCCAAGAAGGCCCTCTCTGACCCCCGGCTCAGCATCGCAGCCGGAGCCGGGCGCGACGTGCCCCGCGCCTCCCCCCGTCTCCAGGAACCCGACGGGCTGATGGGCCTTCCCCCCGACGCGCACGCCCGACTGCGCAGGCTCGTCGCCGCGGCGTTCACGCCCAAGCGCGTACGGGACATCGCCCCGCGCGTCGTCCAGCTCGCCGACCAGATCCTCGACGACGTGATAGAGACCGGGCCGCCCGCCGACCTCGTACAGCAGCTCGCGCTCCCCCTGCCAGTGATGATCATCTGCGAGATGATGGGCATCGGGTACGACGAGCAGCACCTGTTCCGCGCCTTCGGCGACGCCCTGATGTCCTCCACCCGATACACGGCAGACCAGGTCGACCGGGCGGTGCAGGACTTCGTCGAGTACCTTGGCGGCCTCCTCGCACAGCGCCGCGCGCACCGCACCGACGACCTGCTCGGCGCCTTGGTCGAGGCCCGGGACGACGGCGACCGGCTCACCGAGGACGAACTCGTCATGCTCACCGGCGGCCTGCTCGTCGGTGGCCACGAGACCACCGCCAGCCAGATCGCTTCGCAGGTCTTCCTCCTGCTTCGCGACCGGACCCGGTACGAGCAGCTCCACGCCCGCCCGGAGCTGATCCCCACGGCCGTCGAGGAACTGCTGCGCGTCGCCCCGCTCTGGGCGTCCGTCGGCCCGACCCGCATCGCCACCGAGGACCTGGAACTCAACGGGACGACCATCCGGGCCGGCGACGCCGTCGTCTTCTCGCTGGCGTCCGCCAATCAGGACGACGACGTCTTCACCAAAGCCGCCGACGTCGTGCTCGACCGTGAACCGAACCCGCACATCGCCTTCGGACACGGTCCCCATTACTGCATCGGGGCGTCACTGGCCAGACTGGAGATACAGGCCGCCGTCGGTGCCTTGGTCAGGCGACTTCCGGGCCTCCGCCTGGCCGTCGAGGAAAGCGAACTCGAATGGAACCGAGGAATGATGGTACGCAGCCTCGTGGCCCTGCCGGTGACGTGGTGACCCGGCCTGGGCGTCAGATCAGGTGACGCTCGGATCAACACCCTTGGCCGACCGACCCGGACCTGAAACGGCCCGGTGAAACCCGGAACCTGTCGACCACCGTTGTCGCGAGCGTCCGTCGGGACGACGCGCTGTGGACGCAGACGCGTGCAGCGCAGCGGAACTGTCCCGTCGGACCGTGGATGAGCTTCCGAGCATTGTTCTCTCGACCCAGGAGACCCCATGACTGTCAAGAGTGACGTGCTGCGCCACAGCGATATCGCCGTCATCGGTATGTCCTGCCGGCTTCCCGGCGCATCGGGCGTCGAGGAATTCTGGGACCTGCTGCGCAGCGGTCGGAGCGCGGTCGATCGCCAGCCCGACGGCAGTTGGCGGGCGGTGGTGGAGGGAAAGGGCGAATCCGACGCCGCGTTCTTTGGGATGACTCCGCGCCAGGCGGCTGCGGTCGACCCGCAACAGCGCCTGATGCTCGAACTCGGCTGGGAGGCCCTGGAGAACGCCCGCATCCGGCCGACCGACCTGAGGGGCTCCGACACCGGCGTCTTCATGGGGGTCACCGCCGACGACTACGCCACCCTGCTGCACCGGTCCGGCGCGGCCATCGGAGGCTACACCACGACCGGCCTGAACCGCAGTCTCATGGCGAACCGTCTCTCGTACCTGCTGGGCCTGCGCGGACCCAGCTTCACCGTGGACTCCGCGCAGTCGTCCTCGCTGGTCGCCGTCCACCTGGCGTGCGAGAGTCTGCTGCGGGGCGAGAGCGGGGTCGCCGTGGTCGGCGGGGTGAGTCTCATCCTTGCCGAGGAGAGCACCGCCGGCATGGCACGGATGGGAGCACTCTCACCCGACGGACGCTGCTTCACCTTCGACGCCCGGGCCAACGGCTACGTCCGTGGTGAGGGCGGCGTGGCCCTGGTCCTCAAGCCGCTGACCCGGGCGGTCGAGGACGGCGATCGGGTGCACTGCGTCATCCGGGGCGGCGCCGTCAACAACGACGGCGGCGGTCCCAGCCTCACCCATCCCGACCGGGAGGCCCAGAAGGCGTTGCTCCGCCGGGCGTACGAGCGGGCGGGGGTGGCCCCCGAGCACGTCGACTACGTCGAGCTGCACGGCACCGGGACGAAGGCCGGCGACCCCGTCGAGGCTGCGGCCCTCGGGGCGGTGCTGGGTGCCGCCCGCCCTTCCGGCAACCGACTCGCGGTCGGATCGGTCAAGACCAACGTCGGCCACCTGGAGGGGGCCGCCGGCATCACCGGCCTGCTGAAGGCGGTGCTGTGCGTACGCGAGGGAGTGCTGCCGCCGAGCCTCAACTTTCGTACGCCGAACCCGAACATCCCCCTCGACGAGCTGAACCTGCGGGTGCAGACCGAACTGCAGTCGTGGCCCGCCCGCGACGCCGATCGCCCGCGCCTCGCCGGAGTCAGCTCCTTCGGCATGGGCGGTACGAATGCGCATCTGGTTCTCGAGCAGGCTCCCGTGACGGTGGAGGAGCCGGTCGTCGGTGGTGGTGGTGGTCGGGTGTTGTCGGTGGTTCCGGTGGTGGTGTCGGGTCGTTCGGTGGGGGCGTTGCGGGCGCAGGCGGGTCGGGTGCGGGAGTTGTGTGGGGGTCTTTCTGGCGGTGGTGTGGGTTTGGTGGATGTGGGTTGGTCGTTGGTGTCGTCGCGGTCGGTGTTTGAGCATCGTGCGGTGGTGTTTGGTGCGGGGGTGGGGGAGGTGGTTGCTGGTTTGGATGTGGTGTCGTCTGGTGGGGTGGATGGTGTGGCGGGTTCGGGTGTGGTTTCTGG
>NZ_SMKJ01000073.1:0-24933 GCF_004348615.1 Micromonospora sp. KC207 | reverse complement strand
CGCCACGAGATCGTCCGGTCCCGGTGCGTAGTCGCGCGATCGGCGGGTATGCCGCAGCGCCCGTACGGTGGAAGGGGATCAGATGTCCGAACGACACACCGCCCTGCGCTCGATGCACGACCTCGGCCTAGCCGCCTGGTTCGGCGGCTCGCTGATGGGGGCGCTCGGCGTCAACAGCGCGGCGACACAGATCAACGACTCGACCCAGCGGCTCCCGGCGGCCTCGGCGGGGTGGGCCCGGTGGACGCCGGTCAACGCGGCGGCGATCGGGGCGCACCTGGCCGGCGCGGTCGGCGAGCTGGCGACCGAGAGCCCCCGGATGCTCGCCCAGTCCGGGGTGGGCCGGATGAGCGCGGTGAAAACGGCCCTCACGGTCGGCGCGCTGGCGGTCACCGGCTACAGCCGGCTGCTCGGGATGCGGCTGGAGCGGGCGGGCGGCCCGTCGGTCGAGGGGACGACCGAACCGAACCCGCAGACGCCGGTTGACGTCGCCTCCTGCCAGCGCCAGATGAAGCTGCTCCAGTGGGCCGTCCCGGCGCTCACCGGCGCACTGGTGGTGGTCACCGCGTACATGAGCGAGCAGCAGAGGCCCGGCCAGGTGTTCCGGGGGATGCTCGGCCGGGTCGGCGGGCTGGCCAGCGCGCCGAAGGCGATCGGCAAGGTGGCGGCGATGGGCGCGGCCAAGCGCCAGCTCGCCATGTCCGGCCGCTGACCGCCCGCCGCTCGTGTCCCGCCGGCCACGGTCGGGGCATGAGCGGCGCGCGGGCCCGGGCGGGCGCGCCGCCCGGCCCGCGCCGTCGGTGCGCGCCTTCCCGGACGGCGGCACCGGCGGTGACCTGCCGGACAACGCCCGGGAGTCGGCGACCGGCCTGCGCACCGAGGGGGTCAGCCGCTGCGGCTGACCCCGGCGGGCGCGACGGCCGCCCGGCCGAGGAACTCGACCAACCGGGCGGCATCGCGCTGGGCCTGGCCGCCGCAGCAGTTGTTGAACAGCACGTGCAGCTCGTCGACGCCGTCGGCCAACTCGACGAGCAGCTGCGACCAGGCCCGCAACTCCCGCTCGCCGTAGGCGTACCGGAATTTTTCCTGCTTGTCGCCGCTTCCCCAGGCGGCGCTGTGGCCGTGGAACCGGACCACGGCCGGGTCGGCGGTGGCGACCAGGATCGGTGGCACCGACGAGGCGAACCCCTGCGGCATGTCCACGCAGACGAAGGAGATGTCGTGCTCGCGCAGCAGGCTCAGCGTGCGCAGCGCGGCCTCGTCGGTGAACCAGGAACCGTGCCGCAGCTCCACGCTCACCCGCCAGGGGCGTAGCCGCTCGGCCGTTTCGACGATGCGCCGCTCGGCGGCGCCGCCGCGCGCGAGCCACGGCGGGAACTGCAAGAGCACCACCCCGAGCCGGCCGGCCGCCGCGATCGGCTCCAGCGCCGCCCGGAACCGGTTCCACAACTCGTCGTACGCCTCGGCGGGCAGGTCCCGGCGGCGGACCCGGGACGGGCCGCCGGCCGGGCGTAGGTCCCGGGGCAGCGCCGAGACCGGCGTGGGGTGGCCGGTGAAGAGGCTGAACGCCTTGACGTCGAAGGTGAACCCCGGCGGGGTGGCGGCCACCCAGCCGGCGGTGGTCTCCGGCACGGGCACCGCGTAGTACGACGTGTCCACCTCGACCAGCCCGAACCGTTCGGCGTAGAAGCCGAGGCGGCCGGCGGGGGTGTTGACGGCGCGCGGGTACCACCCGGAGCGGAGCAGCGTCTGGTCGGCCCACGAGGACGTGCCCACCCTGATCTCGCCCATGTTGACAGTGGACCGCGCCGTGGGCAGATCGGCAACCGGAGGCAACCGGCCGGCGCACCGTCGGGGTGGGCGGGAGTGTCGGTGGGTCCGCATAGGTTGGTCGGACCTGATTAGGAAGGACGGTCGCATGACCAACTCCGTGCAGCTCCTCGCCGGCGAACGGGCCGACCTGTTGCAGGCCCTGCGCCAGCAGCGCGGGTTTCTGCGCAAGACCGTGGACGGCCTCACCGACGCGCAGGCCGCGCTGCGCAGCACCGTCAGCGAGCTCTGCCTCGGTGGCCTGATCAAACACGTCGCATTCACGGAGGCGACGTGGCTGCGGTTCGCCGTCGACGGCGCCGAGGCGATGCGGGCCGAGCCGGCGGACTGGTCCGCCGGATTCCGGATGGGCGACGACGACACCCTGGCCGCATTGCTGGACCGCTACGCCCGGGTGGCCGCCACGACCGAGGAGCTGATCGCCACGCTCGACCTGGACGCCGCCCACCCGTTGCCCCTCGCCCCCTGGTTCGAGCCCGGGGCGAGCTGGTCGGTGCGCCGGGTGCTGCTGCACGTGATCGCCGAGACGTCCCAGCACGCCGGGCACGCCGACATCCTCCGCGAGGCCATCGACGGCGCGAAGACCATGGGCTGAGCGCGCCCGGCGGGCGGTGGGCGCCCGTACCCGTTCGTCGACGCCGGGTCCCGACCCGCCGCCCGCCCTGCTCTTCGTCAGCGCAGCCCGGGGCGGCGGCCCCGGCCCGTCAGCGCCCGGTCCCGGCCGTACGCGTCAGCGTGCCCCCACCGGCCGGGGATGTCGAGCAGCTCGATTCGCCCGAAACCCTCCGGAATCGCCGGGTTGACCAGTAGGTTCTCCCCGCAGGGCGACAGCCCGAGGATGGTGCCGAGCAGCATCAGCAGCGCGCCCGAGGACCACGACTGGGGTCGGCCGGCGTGCGGCAGCTGGACCGGGTACCGGGTGAAATCACGGTGGTAGCCGGCGATCACCTCCGGCACCGGGCCGCCCAGCGTCCCCACCATGTCGAAGATCCCGGCCGCGATTCGGGCCGCCGCCTCGTCGTAGCCGTACCGGCGCAGGCCGGCCGCGACGATCGCGTTGTCCGACGGCCACACGGCGCCGAGGTGCAGGCCGACCGGGTTGTACACCAGCTGCCCGTCGGCCAGGGTGCGCACCCCCCACCCGGAGAACAACTGTGGCCCGACGAGGTGCCGGGCCACCGCCTCGGCCCGGTCCTCGGCGACGATGCCGCTCCACAGCAGGTGACCCATGTTGGAGGTGAGCGCGTCGAACGGCTCGCCGTCGGGCCCCAGGGCCAGCGCGTAGTACTCCCCGTGCGGCAGCCAGAAGTCCCGGTTGAACCGCGTCTTCAGCTCCGCCGCCTCCCGTTCCAGCCGATCGGCGTACGCCGGATCGCCCCAGAACTCGCGGGCCAGGCGTGCGCCGCGCCGCTTCGCGTCGTACGCGTACCCCTGTAGCTCGCAGGTGGCGCGGGGGAGCGCCGGCTCCCGGCCCTCGGCATCGACGATCGCGCCGGGCGAGTTCTTCCAGCACTGGTTGACCAGCCCGAAGCGGGTGTTGCGCCGCTGGTAGCGCACGTAGCCGTCGCCTGTCATGTCGCCGTACTCGTCGATCCAGTCCAGCGCCATCCGGGCGGTGTGGCGCAGTTCGCGGACCAACTCCGCGTCGCCGGACCAGCGCTCGTACTCGTCGAGCAGGATCACGAACAGCGGAGTGTTGTCCGCCGCGCCGTAGTGCAGGTAGGTGGGCGCCTCGCCGAAGACCGCACTCTCGCCGTAGCGGTACTCGGCGACGATCTTGCCAGGTTCCTCTTCGTGGTGGTCGTCGAGCTGGCCACCCTGGCCGAGGGCGAGCAGCCGCAGGGTGGCCGAGGCCAGCTCCGGGGTGAACGGGAGCGTCTCCAGGCAGGTGATCAGGGCGTCCCGGCCGTACAGCGCCATCGCCCACGGCAGGCCGCCCACCGGCAACCGGCCCCGGATCGACAGCGGTGCGAACCGCAGCGCGGCGAGGTCCGCCAGGCTCCCCTCGTACGCCTCGCGGAGCCCGTCGCGCTCGGCGACCAGTTCGGGGGCCCGCGCCCGCCAACGGCGTAGGTCCTCCCGCATGTCCCGGCGGATCCGCTCGCGGTGGGCCTCCAGGCTGGCTCGCAGGTCCCGGGCCCCGGCCCCCTGGATGATCATGACAATGTGCAGGTCGGTCGTCCACGAGCCGTTCGGGGGGACCCGGATCCGGAAGGTCATCCCGCTGGGGTCCACGTCAACCGGGGCGGTGGACGACACGACGGTCTCGCGGGTGAACCGCTCCCGCTGGTAGCGCAGCCGCAGCTCACCCTCGGCCGGCATCGGCGTGACGACGACCCGCCGCGCCCCCGGTTCCTTGATCTCGACGGTGTCGGCGAAGTCGGAGGCGATCTCCATCCGAACCGTGAACTCCGCCGGCTCGGCGGAGTGGTTGAGCACGACGATCCGCTCGTTGAAGCTGTCGTCGATGGACCGGTGCCGGATCACCGAGACGTCGGCGTCGACGTAGTGGCTCGCGGCGCCGGGAACGAGCACGAACTTGGTCTCGAAGTACGTCATCTCGTCGCGGGACAGCGCCTGCAGCCGCTGCCCGTCGACGGTGAGCACCCAGTGGGACAGGAACCGGGTGTCGAACGTGAAGAGCCCGACTGGCGCGCGCGGGTCGGGCATCATGTCGCCCTGCGCGTCGCTGATCGCGAAGGCGGTGCCGGTCAGAACGGACACGAGTTCCTGCTTCACTGCCGCTCACCCCGCTCCGGGGACCGGTCACGCCCCGACGCGTCGCGGGACGTCGGGGCCCGCTCGGCGGCGACCTGCCGGGGGTGGCGGGCGTCGGGCGGGCCGGGGAACAGCCGCCGCAGCAGCATCAGCAGCCGCAGGTCTCCTTGGGCGGTGATGTCGTTGCGGACCAGCGCCGCGCCGATGTGGGTGCCCTCGGCGACGATCCGGTCGAACACCTTGCGGTCCCCCGCGACGACGAGGTCCGCCGCCTCCGCCGACCGACTCACCCCGACCCGCTGGTCACCGATCGTGAGGAACCAGTGGTCGGTGCTGCCCTCGTCGCGGAGGTCCAGGCGCACCGTGCCGTTGATGGTCTCGGGGAGATTGTCGTGGCGGCCCGCGACGCAGCGGGACAGGTAGTCCGCAGCCGATGCGGTCATCAGCCCTCCCTCCCGGACGACACACGTCGTCTGCCGACCATCCCCGCGGTGTGGGTGATCCCGGCTCACCCGGTCCGGGTGAATCCGCCCTGGCCGGCTGGGTGCACGCTCCGCCTCGGACGGCGTCAGGAGGGGCCCCTCCTATGCGGAATGCGTCAGGCGGGCCCCTTCTTGCAGGAGAAGGCCGCGGACGTACCCGGCCTGTCCGACGTGCTGGAGGTCGTCCTCGGCGACGCTGACCAGCCGCACCCCGAGGGTCACCGGCGGGTCCCACGCCTCGTCGACCACCCGGTCCAGGTCCGCCGGCCGTAGCCCGGCCAGGAATCCCCGGGTCCGCTCCGCCACCGCGTCGTGGTAGTCGACGAGCACCCGGGCGTTCTCCGGCGCGACGCTGGCGACCCGATCCGGGTTGTGCGCGTAGCCGGTGTCGTCGGGGTCGGCGGCGAGCCCGAACCGGCCCGCCCAGTCGCCGGTGGCCCAGAGCTGCTCGGCGTCGAGCAGGTCTGCGACGTGGTGGTCCTGCACCCGGGTCAGGTGCCACACCAGCCAGCCCACCGGGTTCGCGCCGGGCGCGGGCGCGCGGCGAAGCTGCTCCGGGGACAGACCGTCGACCGCGGCGCGGACCAACGCGGGCAGCCGGCCGTAGGTCTCGGTCAGTACGTCGTTGATCTCCACGCGTTTCTCCTTCTGCCGGGTCTCCGGTCTCCCCGGCGGCCGGCACCCGACGGAGTCGTCCCCCTCGCCAGTACCGCACGAGCGGCCGGCCAAACCCCGCCGCCGGCTTGCGCGAATCCGGGCCAGTCGGTCCGGTGCCGGCTGATCGCGGCCGACGACGTCAGCACCTCGGCGCGCGCCGCCTCACCCGGGCCGTCGGGCCGGACCGCAACCCGGCCCGGCGGGTCGGGTCGCGGCGGGCGTTCTGCCATCATCGTCACGATGTCCACCACCCCGCCCGCACCGGTCTCCGCCCCCTCGGCGGGCCCGGGTGCCCCCGCGCGCGGCACCGTGCTCGAAGCGGTGCTGGAACGCGTCACGTACGTCAACGAGGAGACCGGGTACACCATCGCCCGCGTCGCCACCGACCGCTCCGGCGACGACCTGCTCACCGTGGTCGGTCCGCTGCCCGGCGCGCAGCCCGGGGAACGGCTGCGGCTGGTCGGCCGGTGGGGCTCGCACCCGAGGTACGGGCGGCAGTTCGAGGTGCACCAGTGCACCACCGTCCTGCCGGCGACGGTGCAGGGCATCGAACGCTACCTGGGGTCGGGACTGATCAAGGGCATCGGCCCGAAGATGGCCGCCCGGATCGTGGCCGCCTTCGGGGTGGACACGCTGCGGATCATCGAGGAGGAATCCGCCCGGCTGGTCGAGGTGCACGGCCTCGGCCGCAAGCGCACCGCCGCGATCGGCGCGGCCTGGCAGGAGCAGAAGGCCATCAAGGAGGTAATGGTCTTCCTCCAGGGCGTCGGGGTCTCCACCTCGCACGCCGTGCGCATCTTCAAGCAGTACGGCGACGAGTCCATCGCCGTCGTGCGCGACGACCCGTACCGGCTCGCCGCCGACGTGTGGGGCATCGGGTTTCGCACCGCCGACAGCATCGCCAAGGCCGTGGGCATCCCGCACGACAGCCCCCAGCGGGTACGCGCCGGCATCCGGTACACCCTCTCCGAGGCCGCCGACAGCGGGCACTGCTACCTGCCCGAGCCGAACCTGGTCGCCGACGCCGCGACGATCCTGGAGGTCCCGGCGGAGTTGGTCGCCGCCGGCCTCGCCGACCTCGTGGCCACCTCCGACGGCGTGGTCCGCGAGGCGGTGCCGAACCCGAGCAGCGAGGGTGCGGTCATTCCGGCCGTCTACCTGGTGCCGTTCCACCGGGCCGAGTCGGCCCTCGCGGCGAGCCTGGTGCGGCTGCTGGGTGACCGGGTGGACCGGATGCCCGCCTTCGCGGACGTGGACTGGGGGCGGGCGCTGGCCTGGCTGAAGGCGCGGACGGGGGCGGACCTGGCCCCCGAGCAGGAACAGGCGGTACGGCTGGCGCTGACCTCCAAGGTGGCCGTGCTGACCGGCGGCCCCGGCTGCGGCAAGTCGTTCACCGTCCGGTCGATCATCGAACTGGCGGCGGCGAAGAAGGCGAAGATCGTGCTGGCCGCGCCGACCGGGCGGGCGGCGAAGCGGCTCACCGAGCTGACCGGCCATCCGGCCACGACCGTGCACCGGCTGCTCCAGCTACGCCCCGGCGGGGACGCCACGTTCGACCGGGACAACCCGGTCGACGCCGACCTGATGGTGGTCGACGAGGCGTCCATGCTCGACCTGATCCTCGCCAACAAGCTGGTCAAGGCGGTCCCGCCCGGCGCGCACCTGCTGCTGGTCGGCGACGTGGACCAGCTGCCCTCGGTCGGTGCCGGCGAGGTGCTGCGCGACGTGCTCGCCGCCGAGAGCGTGCCCCGGGTCCGGCTGACCCGGATCTTCCGGCAGGCGCAGGAGTCGGGCGTGGTGGTCAACGCGCACCGGATCAACGCCGGCCAGGCCCCGGTCTTCGGCGAGCACCCCGACTTCTTCCTCTTCCCCAGCGACGAGCCAGAGGTGACCGCCGAGCAGGTGGTCGACATCGTGGCCCGGCGGATCCCGCGCCGGTTCGGGCTGCGTCCACGCGACGTGCAGGTGCTCACCCCGATGCTGCGCGGGCCGGCCGGCGCCGGGAACCTGAACACGCTGTTGCAGCAGGCGATCGCCCCGCACCGCGAGGACGCGCCGGAGCGACGGCACGGCGGCCGGGTCTTCCGGGTCGGCGACAAGGTCATCCAGGTCCGCAACAACTACGACAAGGGCGCCGCCGGGGTCTTCAACGGCACCGTCGGCGTGGTCACCGCCCTGGACCTCGACGACCAGACGCTGACCGTCCGCACCGACGAGGACGAGGACATCGGGTACGAGTTCCACGAGCTCGACGAGTTGCAGCACGCGTACGCGATCACCGTGCACCGGTCGCAGGGCAGCGAGTACCCGGCGGTGGTGGTGCCGGTGACCATGGGGGCGTACACGATGTTGCAGCGCAACCTGCTCTACACCGCCGTCACCCGGGCCCGGAAGCTGGTCGTGCTGGCCGGCTCCCGCAAGGCGTTGGCCATCGCGGTGCGTACGGCGGGCACCGGTCGCCGGCACACGGCGCTGACCCACCGGCTCTCCCCCGACCGGCCCTGACCCGCCACCCCGCAGGCGGCGCTACTCGGCGCGGGCCGCGCCGACGACTGCCCAGCGCTGCCCAACGCCCCGCCAGGCCCCGGAACACCACGTCCCGGGACCCACCGACGGGCGGTTCCAGCTCGGCTCCGGCCGCCACCGCCCGCCGAGCAGCAGCTGCGGGTCGGCCGGCGCGGCCGTATCGCCACCTCGGCTTACTCGGCGATCCTGGTACGGCCGGTCCAGCGGAAGACCACGGGCACGTCGCCGGCGATCCCGGCAAAGTCCCGCTCGAAGTGCTCGTAGCCCCCGTAGTGGCGTACCTTGATCTTGTGCTCCACCGGGGAGACCCGGTGACTGCGCAGCTCGGCCGGCAGGTTGGCGGGGCCGCCCTCCAGCACCACGTCGATGATGCCGGCGGCCTCGCCGTTGATGGTCCTGGCCGGCACGGACCGGACGATCCGGTCGTCATCGTTGACGAGGGGATCCGTCGTCCGGACAGTTGGGGCGGGATCGGAAACGTTCATCGCACGACCTCCGTCGCTCGTCGCTCCGCCAGGGACACACCGGTCACCACGGAGCGAATCACCGACGGGGCGACACCTGGTTCCGCGGCCACGGAACGGGCGGCGAGAGAACGCCTCCCGGCGGTCGGTGACGACCCCGTCCACCTCGAAAGTAATCCAGGTCACAGTCGACAAACACCCTTAGCAACCCCCTAACGGGGCGGTAGGCGCGGCGGACGCCCCCGGAGCAGGGCCCTCCTCTCACTCCCAGCGCACCCCGGTCACCTCGGGCAACGCGGCGAGAGCGAGTCCTCCACCGGGTCCAGCGGCCGGAAGTGCACCCGGTGCTCGGTGCCGACCCGGGAGAGCAGGCCTGACGGGGTGTCGATGGCCACGACCCGGCCGGTGTCGATGATGGCCAGCCGGTCACAGAGCCGCTCGGCCTCCCCCATGAAGTGGGTGACCAGCACCACCGTCACCCCCGGTCGCGGATGCGTTCGACCAGCTCCCAGGTGTCCCGCCGGCCCTGCGGGTCCAGCCCGGTGGTCAACTCGTCGAGGATGGCGATCTCGGGGCAGCCGACCAGCGCGAGGGCCACCGAGAGCCGCTGCTTCTGCCCGCCGGAGAGCTTGTGAGGGCGGTGTCGCGCTGGGCTGACAGACCGAGGTCGTTCAGCAGCTCGGCGATGTCGGCCCCGGTCCCGTCCGCCGGGGGCGGGGGTGCCGGCGGCCGGCGGATCGGCGGCCGGCGCGCGCCGGGCCGGGCGGCAGAGCGGCGGCAGTTCCCCAAGCCCGGCCAGGACGACGTCCGGGCCGGCGGCGAGCAGGGCCGGCGGTTCCGACCCCCGCAGCGCCGCGACCGCGACGACCCCGGCCGCGCGGGCGCTGGCCAGGTCGCTGGGCGCGTCGCCGACCATCAGGGCGTCGGCCGGCGCGACGCCGAGCAACTCCGGCGCACGATGTCCGGGGCCGGCTTCGGCCGGGCCACCTCGTCGGAGCCCACCACGTGGTCGACCAGCCGCAGCATGTCCAGCCGGCCCAGCAGGTTCGCCGACCACCTCGGCGTACGCGAGGGCGAACGCCTCGCGGGCCACGGCCAGGCTGTCGACCAGCACGCCGTCGAGGTCCAGGACGACCGCCCGGACTTCCCCGGACGACCCGGACCACCGCACCGGCCACCTCCCCCGTTCGCGCACGACACGCTCCGACGCCGGCCGTAGGGGTGGCCGGCCCCGGGGCGCCCCGACTAGCGTCGGGTCGTCCGGGACCCGCGTGCCGGGCCCACGGCGACGACGCGACCGGCCGGCGTCCCACCGAACCCTACCGGCGTGCGGGGCGGTCCGGCCCGGTCGGCGGATCCGCCGCGGCCGGGGTGGCACGGCGCCGCCACGGGGTCCGAGCCGCTGGAGAGGTGCGTCCACATGCCGCTGCTGAGCTGGCTGTCCGAGTCCGCCGACGACCGTCCGGACGCGATCCGGGTCGACGACCGGGCCGTGTCCTGGGTGGAGCTGCGCCGACTCGCCACGGCGGTGGCCGACGACCTGGTCGGCGTCGACCGGGTGGGCGTCGAGGCGACCCCCACCCTGGAGACGGTGGTCGGGGTGGTCGGCGCGCTCCTGGCCGGCGCGGCGGTCGTACCGGTGCCGCCCGACGCCGGGCCGATGGAGCGCGACCACATCCTGCGCGACTCCGGCGCGGTGGCGCTGCTGGCCCCGGCGGGGGGCGACGGGCCGGCCGACGGGGGCCCGCCGGTGGTCCCGGTCGACCTGGCGCGGCGGTCGGACACCGTCCACCCCGAGCCGGACCCGGCCGCCACCGCGTTGATCCTCTACACCAGCGGCACGACCGGGGCCCCGAAGGGCGCGGTGATCCCCCGAGGGGCGGTCGCCGCCTGCCTGGACGGGCTCGCCGACGCCTGGGCCTGGACGCCTGCGGACCTGCTGGTGCACGGGCTACCGCTGTTCCACGTGCACGGCCTGGTGCTGGGGGTGCTCGGGCCGCTGCGGCTGGGCAGCCGGCTGCACCACGTGGGCCGGCCGCGCCCCGAGCGGTACGCGGCGACGGGCGGCACGGTCTACTTCGGCGTACCCACGGTGTGGTCCCGGATCGCCGCGGACCCGGACTCGGCGCGGGCGCTGCGCCCGGCGCGGCTGCTCGTCTCGGGCAGCGCCGCCCTGCCGGCGGCGGTCTTCGCGGATCTCGCCGCGCTCACCGGCCACGAAATCGTCGAGCGGTACGGGATGACGGAGACCCTGATCACGGTGAGCGCGCGGGCGGACGGGCCGCGCCGGCCGGGGACGGTCGGCGTGCCGCTGCCCGGGGTGCGGACCCGGCTGGTCGACGAGCACGGCGCGGCGCTGCCGGCCGACGGGGTCGCGATGGGCGAACTCCAGGTCGCCGGCCCGACCCTGTGCGACGGGTACCTCAACCGGCCGGACGCCGACGCGGCCACCCGCACCCCGGACGGCTGGTTCCGCACCGGCGACGTCGCCACGGTCGCCCCCGACGGATGGCACCGGATCGTCGGCCGCGCCGCCACGGACCTGATCAAGAGCGGCGGGTACCGGATCGGGGCCGGCGAGGTGGAGGATGCCCTGCTGGCCCATCCGGGCGTCCGGGAGGCCGCCGTGGTCGGCACCCCGCACCCGGACCTCGGCCAACAGGTCACCGCGTACGTGGTGGGCGACGGGGTGAACGGGCCGGAGCTGATCGATTTCGTGGCCCGCCACCTGTCGGCGCACAAGCGGCCCCGCGAGGTCCGGCTGGTCGACGCGCTCCCCCGCAACGCCCTCGGCAAGGTGCAGAAGTCAAGGCTCGCGGCGGACTGAGGACACGGCGGCCCGGGGCGACCGCGCGGAGCGCCGGCCCGCCGCCTTCAGCCGGCGACCGCCGGGATGCTGATGGCGGTGAGCACCAGGCCCCGGTCGACCAGGAACCGGCCGGAGAAGGCGGTCACCGGGGAACCGCCGAGGACCGGGCCGGGCACCAGCAGGTGGGCGACGAACGCCCCGGCCGTGTCGACCACGATGTCCGCCTCGGCGAAGTCCAGCCACCGGCCGGTCAGCGGGAACCACGCCTTGTAGACCGACTCCTTGGCGCTGAACAGCAGGCGGTCCCAGCAAACCGTGGGGTGGTCGGCGGCCAGCGCGGCCGTGCGCGCCCGCTCGGCCGGCAGAGCGATCGCGTCGAGCACCCCCTCGGGCAGCGGCGCGTGCGGCTCGGCGTCCACGCCGAGGGTGGCGAACGCGGTGGTGCGGCCGAGGACCGCCGCACGGTAGCCCTCGCAGTGCGTCATGCTGCCGACGACCTCGGCGGGCCAGACCGGGGCGCCGCGCACACCCGAGACGATCGGCACCGGCGCGATGCCCAGCTCGCCCAGCGCCCGGCGGGCGCAGTGCCGCACGGTGGTGAACTCCCGGCGGCGCTTGTCGACCGCGTTGGCGACGAGCCGCTCCTCCTCGGGGAAGAGGCGCAGGCCGGCGGGATCGGTGAAGGACTCGGCCACCACCACGGCCGGGGGCAGGATCTGCTCGATCACAGCCGCCGATGCTAGGCCGCCGCGGCGGCCCGCGCCGCCCCGCCATCCGGCGCGACACGCCGATACGGGTGGAGGACTTCGGGGGCGGATGTCACTCTGGGGGGTGCCCCGGCCTGGTCGGCCGGGGGTGTGTAGTGGTCGTGGTCTTTTGGTCTGAGGAATGCGGGTAGCGATGCTCACTGGCAGGGTAGTGCGGTTCGACGAGGTGCGGGGCTACGGCTTCATCACTCCGGACGGTGGTGGAGACGACGTGTTCGTGCACGCCAACACGGTCGACGGCGACAAATGGGCGCTGGGGCCCGGTGTCCCGGTGGAGTACGAGGCGGTGGAGAACGAGCGTGGCCCGAAGGCGCTGACGGTGCGCGTGCTCGGGCCCGCCGTGGCGGGCGAGCGGGCCGCGCCGGTCCGGACGGTCGTACCGTCGACCGGGCGGGGCCAGGAGCCGGGCCTGGGTGGCGTCGAGGACGAGGAGGGGCTCTGCGACGTGCTGTCCGAGCGGTCCTTCGTCACCGAGACCACCGAGGCGTTGCTGATCTCCGTACCGGATCTGACCGGGGCGCAGATCGTCGCGGTGCGCGCCCGGATGCTGGCGCTGGCCCGGCGGCACGGCTGGGTGGAGGGCTGAGGCTTCCGCCTCCCCGGGCGGGCGGCGCGCATCCGGTGTCCTGCGGCGAACGCCGCCAGCGGCAGCGAGCGACGGCACGGGTTCCGCTCATCCGGCCGCGATGATCAGCGATTTCCTGAATCGGCCCAGCGCGCTGCGGGGCAGCTCGGCGACGAAGAAGACCCGGCGGGGCCGCTGGCCGGCGGACAGCTGGCGGCCCACGTGGTCGATGAGCACCTGGGCGGTGAGCCCTTCGGCGGCGACGACGTACACGGTGACCTGCTCGCCCTGCACGGCGTGCGGGATGCCGACCACGGCGGCGTCCGCGCACTCCGGGGTAGCTGAGCAGCACCTTTTCGACCTGCCCGGCGTGCACCCGGCAGGTGCGGCTGCGCACCACGTCGGTCCGCCGCCCGACTATCCGGTGCGAGCCGTCCGTCGCCACGGCGGCCAGGTCGCCGGTGGTGTGCCACCCGGAGGCGTTGGCGCGCCGCTCCCACCCGTCGACGTACCCGCTGAGCAGAGGCGGCCCCGGATGCTCAGCTCGCCGACCGACTCGCCGTCGGCCGCCACCGGCTGGTCCTCCCGGTCGAGGATCCGGGTTTCCACGCCCGGCAGGGGGCCCGGCGATCCCGGCGGCGCAGGGCGCGTCCGCCCGGCCACCCGGACCGCGTCGGGCCGGTCCGCGCCGGAGGACCGTAGCGCCGGCAGCAGTGTCATCGCCCTAACCTCTGTCGGGGGTGCTGACGAGTCTCGGCAGTGGCAGGGACATCGCGGCCACAGAACCCTCCGCGTCATGGGTGCGGGTAGCCCCATATCCGGCCGACTCCGCGTACTGCGGGGTGCCCCGAAATCAGGCTGCGCTATCGCCACGCACAGCCCCTAGCCGTGGCACCTCACGGTGCCGCGACACCGGGTTCCGCCTCCACCGGCGGGCGGGCGGGCCAGGCATGACCCCGGGCGGGCCACGGGCCGGTCGCAAGCGGCGGGCCGTGCCATCTCACAGACCGACACTCCTATGTCGTCGCGGCACGCCGACTGGGCCGGCAGCGAGTTCACCGCCGAGTCGCGCTCGCACGTGTCCGTGTATCGGCTCCCGTCGCCGCCGGACCCGGCGTAACCGCCCCACCCGCGCGCCGCACCCGGACATCGGACGTTCGGTCGGCGGCGTACGACGATCGACCCTTTCCATGTGCGCGCGTCTATCGACGACGGCTATCAAGTACGAATGACCAACGAGGTGACCATTCCTCTTTTGCCCTGCGCCTCCATCGACGAGATCGCCGCCTTCTACGAGGTGCTCGGTTTCCACACCACGTACCGGCAGCGCAAGCCCAACCCGTATGTGGCGTTGCGACGCGAGGACCTGAATCTGCACTTCTTCGAGATCGCGGGATTCGACCCGGAGCAGTCCTACGGCTCGTGCCTGGTGTTGACCTCGGACACGGGAACGCTCTACCGAGCCTTCGCGGTGGGCATGCGGGCCGCGTACGGCAAGGTGCTGGTCTCCGGGACGCCGCGGATGACCAGGCCCCGGGCGCGCCGGAACGCCGGCGGGCTAAGCGGGTTCAGCGTCGTCGACCCGGGCGGCAACTGGATCCGCATCACCCAGGACGCGGCCGTCGATCCCCCACCGGCGCCCACCGGTCGCCTGGCCAAGGCGCTGGCGAACGCCGTCGTGCAGGCCGACTCCAGAGGTGACGCCCGGCAGGCCGCCCGGATCCTCGACAGTGTGCTGGCCCGCTCCGAGTCGGACGACGACCCGGCCGCGCTGGTGGAGGTGCTCGTCTACCGCGCCGAGGTCGCGATGGTGCTGCACGACCCGGCCACGGCAGCCGAGATGCTGGCCCGCGTGGACCGCGTCGCGCTCACCACGGAGGAAGCCCGACGGGCGGCTGCCGCGCTGGAGACCGCAGCCGACCTGGCGGTGGCGCTGACGTAGCAGCGGCCGCGCGGGTCAGGGGACCAGGGCCGCCGTGCAGTACGCCAACAGGTCACCCGACGCGTGGGCGACCACGTCGCGGCGGGTGAACCAGCCGCCCGCAACGGCGGCGATGTCGTGCATCTGCTGCTCGCGCTGGCCAACTACCCCCGGCCGTGGATGGAGGTCCACCTGTCCAACGTGTGGGCCGGGAGAGCTTCCGGCACGACTCGGTGCTCGCCCCGCTGGCCAGCGGCGTCATCGTCGGGCTGGGCTCGCTGGGCTACCGGCTGGCCGCCCGCGCGCTGGTCGCCACGGTCGGCTGAGCCCACTCGAACGGTCCGCCCGAGACGGCCCAACCGGCTCTGGCGACCGATAGGGTCGCCCCGACTCGTCGTTCCCACCACTAAGGATGTTCCGTGCGGATTCCCATCATCGCCCTCAGCGTCATCCTGGCCGCCGTCTTCATGGTCGTGGGCGTGCAGAAGCTCGTCGGCGAACGCAGGATTCGCGAGCGGTTGGACCACCTTGGTGTCTCCGCCGGCCTCACCCGGATCGTCGGGGCGCTGGAACTGGCGGCGGTCGTCGGTCTGTTCGTCGGGCTGCTCTGGTCGCCGGCCGGGGTCGCGGCGGCAGTCGGCCTCGTCCCGCTGATGGTCGGCGCGGCGGTGTACCACGTACGCGCCCGGGATTCGTTCGCGGTGACGGCGATGCCCGTCGCGTTCGGGGTGGCCGCCGCCGCGCTCGCGATGCTGCACGTGCTCCAGGGCTGAGCTCCGGTGCCCGGACACGACGGCGTCGGCGTCGACATCGGCGGCACCAAGGTGGCGCTGCGCGCCGAGAAAATCGCGGTGGCCGATGCGGGATCGGCCGGGATCGTGCACGCGCGGACGTACGAGCTGGCTCTGACCTGGCCGGGGGGGCGTCGAAGGTCGACGTCGCGGCGCTGGCCGGTGCGGCCGACGCGCTGCGGGCGGAGTCCGGGCCGCGGTTCGCAGCGGTCGGGGTGGCGATGCCGGGCACCACCGACCCGGCCTGCCGGGTGTGGCCGGGCCGGCCGAGCTGGGCGGGACTGCGGGCCGATACGCTGCGCGGGCTCTTCCCCGGCAGCCGCACCGCCTGGGCCGACGACGGTGATCTCGCGGCGCTCGCCGAGGCCCGGCACCTCGGCGCGGAGGACGTCGTCTACCTGGGGGTCGGCACCGGCGTGGGCGGGGGCGTGGTGCTCGGCGGCCGACCGCTGCCGGCACCGGGCCGGGAATCTCCCGAGGTCGGTCATTTGGTCGTCGACGTCGACGGGCCCCGGTGCGACTGCGGTCGGCACGGGTGCCTCCAGGCCATCGCCTCCGGCCCGGCCACGTTGCGCCGGGCCGGCGCGGCCAGGGGCACCGAGGTGGGCTTCGCCGAGCTGCGCGACGGGCTTGAGCGGGACCGGCCGTGGGCCCACGACGCGGTTCGCCCCTCGGGTACGGCCGTCGCGGCGGCCGTGGTCAGTCTGGGCGAGCTGCTCGACCCGACAGTGGCGGTGCTGGGCGGCGGGTTCACCGCCGGGCTCCCCGGCTTCGTCGACCTGGTCGGGCGCGAGGTCGCCCGGCTCGCCCGGCCGGGCCGTCCGGCACCCGCCGTGCGGGCCGCCGCCCTGGGTGGGCTCTCCTCGCTGCACGGCGCGGTGGCGCTGGCCCGGGACCTGACCACGCCCCAACGAATCTGATTGGGCCCCGCCGTCGGCCGGCTCGCTGCGCGGCCGGCGGAGCGCTCGACCGGCCGATCGACCAGGCTCCCCTCCACGCCCCGGGCACCCCGCTTCCACCAGCGCGGATGGCCGGGATGGCCGGCACGGGAACGACCCAGGGGTGGGCATAGACTGCGGGCATGGGGCGGCAGGTGAGCGGCGGCGCACGCCCCGCGCTGCCTGCCGACCACAGCTGCTGGCGCTACGACGATCCGGCCGCCTTCGAGGCCACGGCCCGTGCGTTCCTCACCGCCGGCCTCGCCGTCGGCGAGGAGCTCTGGTACGTGACGGAGCGGGCCCAGGCCGAGGCCCGGGCGGGGCTGGCAGGCGAGCTGGACCGCTCGGTCCACGACCTGCTGGCCACCGCGCTGGCGCGGGCGGCCCCCCGGCCGGTCTGCGGGCGGCCGGTGTTCGAGGCGAGCCGGCTGCGCTTCGTCGATCACCGTTCTCTGCTGCTATTGAACGAGTACGCCCGATGAGGACGGACGCCGCAGCCGGGCACCGGGGTTACTTACACGACGCGGTCTACTACGATTCCGACGACGATCTGCTGGCCGTCACGGTGCCGTTCCTGCTCGCCGGGGTCAAGGCCGGGGAGCCGACCGTGGTGTCGCTGGGCGCGCGCAACTCGGCTCTGCTGCGGGGGGCGCTGCCCGCCGGCTGCGGGGTCATCTTCCTGGCCGGCGGCGACCTCTACGCCCGGCCGACCGCCGCCATCCGGTCCTACCGGGAGATGCTCGCCGGGTACGTGGCCGACGGGGCACGGCAGATCCGGATCGTCGGGGAACTGCCGTCGAGCGCCCTGGGGGTGACTTGGGACTGGTGGGCCCGGTACGAGTCGGCGACAAACCACGCGTACGACGATTTCCCGCTGTGGAGCTTGTGCGCGTACGACACCCGCAGCACGCCCGCGCCGGTGCTGCGGGACGTGGCGCGGACCCATCCCCGGCACGCCACCCCGGACGGGGGGCACATGCCGAGCCCCGGCTACACGGACCCGTTCACATACCTGCGGGAGAATCGGCCGGTGCCGCCCGACCCGCTCCAGTCGACGCCACCGGTGGTCGAGCTGTTCATGCCGACGGCGGCGCAGGCCCGCGCCGCCGTGTACGCCGCCGACGGGGGCCGGCTGCCTGCCGACGACGTCGAGGACCTGGTGGTGGCGGTCAGCGAGACGGTGACCAATGCGATGCGCCACGGCCGGCCGCCGGTCTGCCTGCGGCTGTGGGTGGGGACGGACCGGATGGTGGCGACGGTCAGCGACGGCGGGGACGGGCCGAAGGACCCGTTCAGCGGCCTGCTCCCGGTCGGCGACGGCACGGACGGCGGCCTCGGCCTGTGGATCACCTACCAGTCCTGCAACCACGTGACGGCGCACCGGGGGCCGGACGGCTACACGCTGCGGCTGACGGCGGGGAACCCGCACTTCGCCGCGTGAGGCCGCCCGGCCCGCCGGCTCACGGGATCGTCACCCCGTACGCGGCGAGGATCTCGTTGATCGGCTGGTAGTAGGTGGTGCCGCCGGTGGTGCAGTTGCCGCTGCCGCCGGAGAGGATGCCGACGATCTTGCCGGTGGCGGCGACGTAGAGCGGGCCGCCGCTGTCCCCGGGCTCGGCGCAGATGTTGGTGCGGATCAGCCCGGAGACCGAGCCCTCGGCGTAGTTGACCGTGGCGTTGAGCCCGGTGATCGAGCCGCACCGTACGCCGGTGGTGGAGCCGCTGCGGCAGACCGCCATGCCGACGACGGGCGGGGCGGTGCCGGTGACGGTCACCGTGCCGGGGTAGGTGTAGACCGCGCTCGGGTGGGCGATCGTCGTGGAGGTGTACCGGACGATGCCGTAGTCGTTGCCGGGGAAGCTGGTGCCGGCGCGGGAGCCGAGCACGCTGGTGCCAGCGCTGTTGGCGTACCAGGTGGCGGCGATCGTCGTGCAGTGGCCGGCGGTGACGAAGTAGTAGGTGCTGCCGCTGCGGACGTTGGCGCCGAGCGAGCAGCGCCCGCCGCCGGCGGCATAGATGGCCTGCCCGCCGGCGATGAGGGTGCTCAGCCGACCCGGCTCCCGGCGGACCACGGCGCCGGTGGCGGCCAGGCGGGCGCGCAACGCGGCCAGTTCCCTGTCGCTGACCGTGTCGTCGGCGGCGACGGTGGTCCGGCCGGTGGCCGGGTCCACGGTCCACGCGGTTCCGGCCGGCGCGGCGGCGGCGAGGACCTCGACGGACGTGCCGGGCAGCGCGGCGGGGGCGGCATGGGCGACCGCCGGCGGCACGAGCAGGGGGATGGCGAGCAGGAGGGCGAGCAGGGGGAAGCGGCGCATCCGGACCTCCATGTATCGGCATGCGTAGATGCTTACAGCTTCTCGCCCGGGCCCGCCCGGTTCAAGCACCGCGGCGCTCGGCGATTACCACCGAGATGCCGTCGAGCACCCGTTGCAGGCCCCACTCGAACGCGTGCTCCGGCCCGTAAGCCGCGCCGTGCGCCTCGCCGGCCGCGGTACCGACCCGGGCGGCCGTCGGGTAGCTGCCCGACTTCATGAAGTGCTCCAGCCAGGGGGCGTGCGACTGCCACCACTGGCCGTCCGTCATGCCGGTCTCGCGCTCCAGGTTCACCACGTCCAGCTCGGCGCGCGCCGCGCTCCGGACGTGGCCGAGGACCAGGGTGAGCACGGCGTCCATCTCGACGTCGTCGAGGCCGATGCCGGCCACGGCGCCGAGCTCGTAGTCGTACTTGGCGAGCAGGTGGGGGCCGAGGACCGGCCGGCTCGTCTCGGCCCGCAGCAGCCACGGGTGGGCGCGGTAGAGCCGCAGGTTCTCCCGGGCGATGCTCTCCAGCCGGGCCCGCCAGCCGCCGGGCACGTCGACCGGGCGGCTCATCTCGCCGTAGAGCGTGTCGACCATGACGTCGAGCAGTTCGGTTTTGCCGGGCACGTACGTGTAGACCGACATGGTCCCGACCCCCAGCGCCTCGCCGACCCGGCGCATGGTGAGCGCGTCGATCCCTTCGGCGTCGGCGATCTCGATCGCCGCTCGGACGATCCGGTCGACGCTGAGCCCCGGCCCCGCGCTGCGGCTCGCCGGCTCCCGGGTACGCCAGAGGATGGCCAGGCTGCGGGCGGGATCGACCCTGCCCTTGCGCGCGTTCGACATAGTGCCGCCATCGTACCTTCCCTGCCGTACCGCGTACGGGACCGAGCGGCGCGGGCGTCCAGTCCTCGGCAGGTCGAGCCGTTCAGTCCCTCGGCAGGTCGAGCAGCGCGTCCGCCGGGTCTCCGCTTGGCGGCCCCGCCGGCCACCAGTCCCCCGAACGCCCGCGGAACGGGTACCAGCGGCCGTCCCGGCCGTAGCGCACCTGCGCGTAGCGGCCGACGGTCCACCGGTTGCGCCAGTTCCTGACCTCGGGCGCGGCCCCCTCGCCCTGGGCCGCCGCGCGCAGCGCGTCGGTGGCCCGGGCGACCAGTTCCCTCGGCGGGCTGAACACCGCGTCGACGACGTCCACGCCGGCCGCGCCGGCGTACTCCCAGGCGCGGACGGCCCGGGGCAGCTCCACGGCCCGGCCGCTGGCCTCGCCGAGCCGCTCCGCGGCCGGGGAGCGGGGCATCCGGGCGGCCAGCCGCACCGCGTCGGACCAGGCGTCGGGCTCGGGGGCCAGCAGCTTTGCCCCGGTCGAGGCGAGCAGCTGCCGGGCCCGGGACGCCGCGTCGGCGACGAGCACCCCCAACGCCTCGGCGTCGATGCCGGCCGCCTCGTGCTCGGCGAGCAGCGGGGCGAGGGCCAGCGGCTCGCCGGTCACCGGCCCGGGAGGCGCGGGCAGCGCGACGGGCGGCGCGGCGTACGCCTCCTCGGCCGGGGTCCCCGCCGGGCCGTCGGCGGCGTCGACGGCGATGGACCGGCGGGCGTTGCGCCGCCGCAGGTCCTCGATCAGCTCCACCTCACCCCGCCCGCGCATCAGCAGCAACACGAACGGGTCCCGGTCGAGCAGCCACGCCGCCTGGTACGCCAACGCGGCGGCGTGCCGGCACGGGTGATCCCAGGACGGGCAGTCGCACTCCGGTTCGAGGTCGCCGTAGCCGGGCAGCAGGCGCACCCCGGCGTCGTCGGCGGTGTTCACCAGATCGTGCGGCATGTCCCGGTCGAGCAGGGCGGCGATGTGCCCGGCTTTCGCGGCGACCTTGTCGAGCAGCCGGTCCCACTCGGCCTCGGAGAGGGTGCCGATGCGCACGAGCGTGTCGTGCGGGGTGTACTGGTCGCCGTCGTGCACCGCGGCGGAGATCCGGCCCGGGCTGACGGTGACCGGCCCGACCTGGCCGGCGAAGGCATACCGGCGGCCCTTCCTGAGCTGCTCCGGGTCCAGCGCGGTGCGCTCCATCGCCTCGATCCAGGCGTTGCCCCACCAGGTGTCGGCGAACTTCTTGCCGATCCGCCTACCCGGGCCGAACCTCGGGAAGCTGCGCGCCCGCCGCTCGTCCCCGTCCCAGGACGCCTCGTCGTCGGGCTCCCGCTCGTCGTCGGGCTCGTCGAAGTCGAAGTCCACGTCGCGGCTCCTCATCCCTCGTCGCCCAGCCGCACGAGCCGGAGCAGCTCGGCGTCGGAAAGCTCGGTCAGGGCGCTCTCGCCGCCGGTGAGCACCGCGTCGGCCAGCTCCCGCTTGGACACCAGCAGGGCGGCGATCCGGTCCTCCAGGGTGCCCTGGGCGATCAGCCGGTGCACCTGCACCGGCTTGGTCTGCCCGATCCGGTACGCGCGGTCGGTGGCCTGCTCCTCCACGGCCGGGTTCCACCACCGGTCGTAGTGGATGACGTGGTCGGCCCGGGTCAGGTTGAGGCCGGTGCCGGCCGCCTTGAGCGAGAGCAGGAACACCGGCACCTCGCCGGCCTGGAACCGGCGCACCATCTCCTCTCGCTGCGGCACGGGCGTGCCGCCGTGCAGGAGTTGCGCCGGCACGCCCCGCTCGGCCAGGTGCCGCTTGAGCAGCCGGGCCATCTGGACGTACTGGGTGAAGACCAGCGCGCCGCCCTCCTCGGCGAGGATGGTTTCCAGCAGATCGTCGAGGAGGTGCAACTTCTCCGACCGGCCGGTGAGCCGGCCGTGTGGCTCCTTCAGGTAGTGCGCCGGGTGGTTGCAGACCTGCTTGAGGCCGACCAGCAGCTTGAGCACCAGGCCCCGGCGGGCGATGCTGGTGGTGCTGGCCCGGATCTCGGCCAGCACGTCGTCGACCACCCGCTGGTAGAGGGCTGCCTGCTCGCCGGTGAGCGGGACGAGGTGGTCGGTGACGGTCTTCGGGGGCAGCTCGGGGGCGATCCCGGGGTCGGACTTGCGCCGCCGCAGAAGGAACGGGCGGACCAGCCGGGACAGCCGCTCGACGGCGGCGCCGTCGCGGTCCACCTCGATCGGCCGGGCCCAGGTCGCCCGGAACGCGGCGACCCGGTCCAGCAGGCCGGGGGTGGTCCAGTCGAGAATGGCCCACAGCTCGGAGAGGTTGTTCTCCACCGGCGTGCCGGTGAGCGTGACCCGGGCCCGGGCGGGGATCGCCCGCAGCGCCTTCGCGGTGCCGCTGAGCCGATTCTTGACGTACTGCGCCTCGTCTGCGATCACCATGCCCCACTCGTGGCCGGCGAGGCTGCCGGCGTCGACGCGCATCGTGCCGTAGCTGGTCAGCACGAACCCGTCGGTCAGGCCGTCGAGGGACCGGTCGGTGCCGTGGAACCGGCGGACCGCGGTGCCGGGGGCGAACCGCCGGATCTCCCGCTCCCAGTTGCCGAGCACCGACGCGGGGCAGATCACCAGGGTGGTCCCGGCGGTCGCCGGATCCGCCTGGCGGCGCAGGTGCAGCGAGATGACGGTGACGGTCTTGCCCAGGCCCATGTCGTCGGCGAGGCAGCCACCGAAGCCGAGTGAGGTCATCCGCTCCAGCCAGCGCAGGCCGCGTAGCTGGTACTCGCGCAGGGTGCCGTCGAGCCCCTCCGGCGACGCCAGCGGCTCGGGGCCACCGTCGGGCTCGGCGATCCGCTCGCGCAGCGCGCCCAGCCAGCCGTCGGTGACCACCTCGACCCGCTCGCCCTCGACCTCGGTGCTGGCGATCAGCGTCGCGGCCAGGGCGTCGTACGCCTTGCGTGGCGCGAGCTGCCGCTCGCGGGCCTTGCGGGCCAACTCCGGCCCGACGGCCACCCACCGGTCCCGCAGCCGGACGATCGGCCGGGACTTCGCCACCAGGTCCATCTCGGCGTCGGTCAGCGCGTTGCCGGCCAGGGTGAGCTGCCAGCACAGCGGCATCGGCGCGGCGGAGCGGAGGAATTCCGCCACCTCGGCGGGCCGCTCCGGCGGGGAGCTGACCAGCACCCGGGCGGCCAGCTCGCGGCAGAGCTGCGGCGGCCACTCGATGTCGATGCCGGCGGCGACAAGCCGCGCCTCGGCACCGTCGAGCAGCTCGACCAGGTCCTCGTCGAGCAGCTCCAGCTCGACGGGCGCGGCGGAGTCGAGGAGCCGTTCCAGCGGCGGCCACACGGCGGCGGCGCGGCGCACGGC
Organism: Micromonospora sp. KC207; assembly: GCF_004348615.1. Classification (NCBI taxonomy): domain Bacteria; kingdom Bacillati; phylum Actinomycetota; class Actinomycetes; order Micromonosporales; family Micromonosporaceae; genus Micromonospora; species Micromonospora sp. KC207. The sequence continues at coordinate 1,946 of NZ_SMKJ01000073.1, read as the reverse complement.
GCGCATCGCCTCCAGGGTGGCTCCGTCGCCCAAGCCGTGCTCGTCGCCCTCCCACAGGGCCGCCGCGTCGCTGACCACCGTCGGGTCGGCGAGGCTGCGCAGCCGCACCACGGCGGCCAGCGGCGCGGCGGCGAGGTCACCCCGGCCCTGCAACCGCAGCGCCACCCGCAGGCCGGTGTCGACGCCGGCGGAGACGTCCCGCGCCCAGTCGCGCAGGTCGTCCGCCGGCTCGGGCTCCAGGCTGGTGAACCGGGCGTCGCCGGTCAGCCACGTCGCGGCCGGGGTGCGCGGCAGGGTGTCGGCCACCGCGTCGAGGAAGGCGCGGACCAGCGCCTCCGGCTCGGGCAGGACGAGTTGTTCGGCGCCGGGGTCGACCGGGACCGCCCGGGCCTCGGGCGGCATCGCCGCCGCGAGTGCGCGGAGGCGTGCCACGTCGGCGACGTCGAACGGGCCCACCCGCCAGGCGTCCCAGCCCTGCGGGGAGACGCCGGGCAGGATCCGCCCCCGGGCGGCGAGGTGCAGGCCGGTGACCGCCACCGCCGCCCAGAACGCGGCGGCGGGGGTGAGGTCGTCGGCGTGGCGCAACGCGACGAGCTGCCGGACCGCGTCGCCGACCGGGACGACGCAGACCGGGACCGTCCACGCCGCCACGGGGCCGTCGAGGGGCAGGGCGAGGTCCAGCTCCGCACCCTCCCCCAGCGCGTCGAGCTCCTCGGGCAACGCGTGCCCGGCGGGGTCGAAGAAGCTGACCGTGCCGGTCCGGGGCGGGTCGCCCGGCTCGAAGACGACCGCGAACCGCCCGAGTCGCACTGGGCCTCCTCAGTGATCGGACGGGCGACGGCCGCCCGTGGGGTGACAACCTAGCGTACGCCGTACCGTAGGTTACACGCCCGACGCGCGACGGTCGGGCCGCTACCGGCCGATGGCCGCGTATCGGGCCTCCGTGGCGGCCTTCTGCGGCCCCCACCACCACTCGTTGTGCCGGTACCAGTCGATGGTGACGACCAGCCCCTCGGCCAGGTCGGGGTGCCGGGGCCGCCAGCCGAGTTCCCGGCGGATCCTGGAGCTGTCGCAGGCGTAGCGCAGGTCGTGGGCGGGCCGGTCCGGCACCCGGTCGAAGTCGTCGGCGGGCCGGCCCAGCAGGGTCAGGGTCAGCTCCAGCAGGGCCCGGTTGCTCCACTGCGCCCCGGAGCCGATCAGGTACGTTTCCCCGGGGGCCCCCGCGTCGAGGATCAGCAGGACGGCGTCGTTGTGGTCGTCGACGTGGGTCCACTCCCGCACGTTCGCGCCGGTGCCGTAGAGCTTGGGCCGCTGCCCGCGCAGGACGTTGGTGATCTGCCGGGGGAGGAACTTCTCCACGTTCTGGTACGGCCCGTAGTTGTTCGCGCAGTTCGACAGCGTCGCCCGCAGCCCGTACGACCGGGCCCACGCCCGGACCAGCAGGTCCGAGGCCGCCTTCGTCGCCGAGTACGGGCTGGACGGATCGTACCGGGTCTCCTCGGTGAACGCCCCGCCCCCGTGCAGCGGCAGGCTGCCGAACACCTCGTCGGTGGAGACGTGGTGCAGCCGCCGGTCGTGCCGGCGGACCGCCTCCAGCAGCACGAACGTGCCCTCGACGTTGGTACGCAGGAACGGGGTCGGGTCCTGCAACGAGTTGTCCACGTGGGACTCGGCGGCGAAGTGGACCACCGTGTCGCAGTCCTGGACGAGGGCGTCGACCAGGTCGACGTCGCGGACGTCGCCACGGACGAAGGTGATCCGGTCTGCCACCTCGGCGAGGCTGGCCCGGTTCCCGGCGTAGGTGAGCGCGTCGAGGACGGTCAGCCGCAGGCCCGGCCGGGCGGCCAGCGCCCGGCGGACGAAGTTCGCGCCGATGAACCCCGCACCCCCGGTGACAAGCAAGTGCTCCATGCCGCGACGCTAACCGACCCGGGTCGCACCCGGGC